>CALCIC010000697.1 GCA_937907405.1 uncultured Isosphaeraceae bacterium
ACTTGAACTGGAGCGTGTTGTCCGACATCGGCTTTCCGTCGCGGTCGGGGTATTCAAGGTCGATCGGTCTCGGCGTCGCCGGCCGCGCGCCCGGGGTCGAAGTGCTCATGGCTGGAGGAACCTCCAGAGGGTCGCGGAGATCAACTGTTCACGTTGATCTTCTCAGAATGTCGCGATCGAAGCCAGTCGATTCGGTCGGGCTTGCCGAGGCGGGCCCGGCATGATGCAATCGAAGGGAACTCCGGCCCGAACGAGGGCCGAATCCGTCCGCGTCGCGGACCAGTCGCAATCGGGAAAGGATCGATCGTAATGCCCCCCCGCAACGTCGTCGTGGCCCAGTCCGGCGGGCCGACCTGCGTGATCAACAACTCGCTCCGCGGCATCATCGAAGCCTGTCGCAGCCATCCCGGCGACTTCGGCAAGGTCCTCGGCGGTCGGTTCGGCATCGAGGGGGTGCTCAAGGAGGAACTGATCGACCTCTCGGCCACCTCGGCCGAGGAGATCGCGCTCTTGCGGACTTCGCCGGCGGCGGGAAGCATCGGCACCTGCCGATACAAGCTCAAGAAGGGGCAGGACCAGGACTTCCAGCGCGTCGTCGACGTCTTCAAGGCCCACGACGTCGGCACGTTCTTCTACATCGGCGGCAACGACTCGCAAGACACGGCGCACAAGGTCAGCGTGCTGGCCCGCGACAGCGGTTTGGACCTGGTCGCCGTCGGCGTCCCCAAGACGATCGACAACGACCTGGGCGACGCCGAGTTCCGGCTCCTCGACCACTCGCCGGGATACGGATCGGCGGCTCGGTATTACGCTCATTACGTCAGCCAGGCCAACCAGGAGAATGCTGGCTCGTGCCCGGCCGACCCGGTGTTGGTGATCCAGGCGATGGGCCGGAAGATCGGCTTCATCCCGGCCGCCGCTCGATTGGCCGATCCCGAGCGGAGGCTGCCGATCCAGATCTACCTGACCGAGTCGGGCCTGACGCTCGAACAACTCGGAGAGAACGTGATCCGCCAGCTTGAATCCGACGGCCGTTGCATCGTGGTGGTCAGCGAGGGCTTCGACGTCGGCGACGTCGGCGCGATCCGCGACAACTTCGGCCACATCCAGTTCGGCGCCAGCCAGCAGAGCGTGGCGCAGATCGTGGTCAACTACCTCAATACGCTCAGGTTCCCCGTCCCAGGCAAGGCGCGCGGGCAGGTGCCGGGGACCGACCAGCGGAACGCGATCGCCTACGCCAGCGTGACCGATCTCGACGAAGCCTACGGCGTCGGCCGCCACGCGGTGGAGGTCGCCCGCAAGGAAGGCAACGGCTGGATGGCCACGATCCTCCGCGACCGGACCGCCTCGGGCTACAACGTCCACTACGACAAGGCCCCGCTCGAACAGGTCGCCAACTCCGAGCGGTTCTTCCCCAAACATTGGATCGCCCCCAGCCGGGTCGACGTGACCGACGAGTTCGTCAACTACGCCCGCCCCCTGATCGGCGAGGACTGGGTCAGCGTCCCCACCGTCGCCGGCCTCCCCCGATTCGCCCGGATCGCCGAGGTCTACGCTCCCAGGAAGCTGGCCGCCTACGTCCCGCAGACCGCCAGGGCGAACGGCTGATCCTGCCCCGGGCGGTCGTGATCGTATGTCTTCAGGTCAAGGCGCGAGGTCGAATGTGGAACTCTTGACCGACCAGGGCCGGGCCGAACTCGCCGCCGTCTACCGCGACGCGCTGCTTGGCGACGTAATTCCGTTCTGGCTGCGGCACGGCGTCGACCGCGAGCACGGAGGTTTCCTCACGGCACTCGACCGCGACGGCAGCCTGATCGACGACGACAAGTCAATCTGGTTCCAGGGGCGCGGGGCCTGGATGTTCGCCACGTTGTTCAACAGTGTGGACAGGAAGCCCGATTGGCTCGACGCCGCCCGAGGGGGCGTCGAGTTCCTCCGGCGCCACGGCGAGGATTCGGCCGGCAAGCTGTATTTCACCGTCACCCGCGACGGCCGGCCGTTGCGGATGCGGCGGTACGTCTACAGCGAGGCGTTCGCGGCGATGGCGAACGCGGCCTATGCGAAGGCCGCGGGCGATGAGCGCGCCGCCGAGGATGCCGCGCGCTACTTCGATTCCTACCTCGACTTCTCGTTCACGCCGGGCAAGACGCCCGCGAAGGTCGAGCCCGCCGCCCGCCCGAGCAAGGGGGTCGGCCCGCTGATGTTCTGCCTGGCCACGGCGCAGGAGGTTCGCGAGCATCTGGGGGAGGTCGTCGCCCGGGGACGAACATGCGCGGAGTGGATCGACTGGAGCATCGCTGAGATCGAACGCGACTTCCTCAAGCCCGAACACGAGGCCCTGATGGAAGTCGTCGGCCCCTCCGGTGAAGTCATCGACCATTTCGACGGTCGCCAGTTGAACCCCGGCCACGCCATCGAGGCGGCATGGTTCATCATGCGCGAGGGGAAGTTGCGAGGAGATCAGCGTTTGATCCGACTCGGCCTCACGATCCTCGACTGGATGTGGAAACGGGGGTGGGACGAGGAGCACGGCGGCGTCCTCTACTTCCGCGACCTGCGCGGGCTGCCGGTGCAAGAATACTGGCACGACATGAAGTTCTGGTGGCCCCACTGCGAGGCGATCATCGCCACGTTGCTCGCCTGGACGTTGACGGGCGACGAAAAGTACGCCCGTTGGCATCAGCAGGTCCACGACTGGAGCTTCCGCCACTTCCCCGACCCGGAGTTCGGCGAGTGGTACGGCTACCTCCACCGCGACGGCTGCGTCTCGACGCGGCTTAAGGGCAACATGTGGAAGGGCCCCTACCATCTCCCTCGGATGCTGTGGTACGGCTGGGGCCTGTCGGAGGGCTTCCGACCCGCGGTCGTATAGACTCCGTCCGGCGCTGACCTCAAGTCCATGGCTCGACTCCCGCCCGAATCCCGGCTGTGGAGGCGTCCATCAGGCCGCGAGGCGTTATCGGGTCAAGGGGTCTTGAACCAGTGCTCGACCTCGTTCATCGCATGCACCGCCTTCAGCGGGTCGAGTCGTCGCAGGTGCTCCGGGACTTCAATGATCCGGGCGTCGGAGAAGCGGATGCTCCACGAGTCCGGGGAGTGGTTCGCCAGCGTATCGAGCGTCGAGATTACCTCGGCGAATTCGTCTGGAGATTTGCGCGGGTATCTCAGCCAACCAACCCGCGACACCTTGCCGTTCATCTGTTCAGAGTCCACCACGAGGAAGTACCATGCCTCGTTCAACCCCGCCTTCTCCAACTCCAGGCAGAGGGCGTCGTGGTCTTGAATCGTCTTGGACTTGATCTCTCGAGCGAACGCGATCATACCGGGGGGGACGACGATCTCCCGCACCAGTATATTCACGATGGTTCCCGAACCTTCATCCTCCAGGTTGGTCGCCGGGAAGCGATCGGCGCATTGAGGCGACAAAAGGATTACGCCGCCGACGAGGCACAGCATTGCGATGTGGCTTGCGCGTTGCAATTGATAACGCATGGATATGTCCTGAAGTTAATACTTGGGGAGTCGTCTTGCTCGCGGTTCGACGCCGAAGATGTTGTTACTGCCTCTACCCTCACGGATTTGCTCGAACTACCGGCCCGATGCGAAATAGGTTGCGTCGGACGTCCTCGAGGACTGTTACGAGTAGAGCCATTCAACCGGGCTGGGAACGGGAACTCTCGGCGCGCAGCCCGAACCTCCACGGGGATTGGCAGACGCCCCGAGGTCGGGACCACGCTTCATCGCGGAGACCGTCTCCGCGGAAGTCCGTCGAATTCAACCTGGACCGATTCGTGGAGGTCCTACGAGATCAGGGTCGGGCTTCCCCGTCTTGCGAAGGGGCGCCGGCTCCAACCCCAGGAGCGCCCTCGCCTCAGATCGACAGCGACGTAGATGAAAGTCGTCCGAGTTGCACTTCGCGCTGATCTTTTCGGCCTTGTCGTACTCCGATCGCGCCTGTTCCTTGTCGCCTTGTTTCCAGTGCAGTATGGCCAGAAACAGGGGGGCGAAGGGATCGGTGGAATCCAACTCGACGGCTTTCTGGAGAGCCTCGGAGGCGTTCGCCCAATCGCCTTGCCGGCATTGCGCCATGCCGAGAAGACTCCAATACTCGGCGACGGTCGGATTTTGCCGGAGGAGTTGCTTGGCTAATCGGACGGCACGGGCTTCATCTCGGAACTGAGGGGCCGGGCAGAGGGTGCAATACCACAGAACGGCGTTCTGAAATCGGTTTGGGCTGAAGGGTTTGACGGCGAGCTGCTCGTAGATTTCGATGGATCGACGAAAGAGATCGGCCGATTCTTGCAGCCGTTGTCGCTCGTCGAGGAACATCCCGTACTCGTACAGTTTATCGGCAAGCCTTCCGAGATGTTGATCCGTGCCGCGATGCTCGACGACCAGACTTTCGGTATGCTTCAGCCCCTTGAGAAACATCATCTCGGTCTCGGGGATGCGTCCCATCTTCCAGAGCGTCCAGGCGAGTTCGTAGTAACCGAGGTCGAGCCGGCGCCTGTAGTAGAACACATGGGGGTGAGCCGCCGCGATCGGTTCAAGGATCGCGATCGCTTCGCTTCGAAGTCTTACGGCCTCCTCAAAGTTGTGTTGGTCCGATTTCAACGAGGCCAGGTACGACTTCGAATGGGCGAATCGCGCTCCGATGTAAGCGGCTTTCCGATCGCTTTCGAAGAGTTTTTGGAGAATGGCCAGGGCCGTTTCGATCTCGCGTTCAGCTTCTTCGATGCGATTCGTCCGGGTTAAGAGATTGCCCAGCCAGTGGTGCATGCGAGACAGCTCAAGGTCGTCTTCGGGCAGGCCCGGTAAATCCGCCTGGATCTGCTTCCATTCCGCCAGCGAAGCGCGTAGGTGCCTTTCGGATTCCTCGAACTGGGTTTCCCCGTCTGCGCTGAGGCAGAGGCCGAGGTTGCATCGAGTCGAAGCCAAACGCCGGCGAAAAGTCGCATTCTCGGGGAGATCGACCACGAGTTTCTCGTACCGTTCCAGCGTCTTTCGCCGCTCCACGATGCCGTCCGCGGATCGATGGGTCATGTTGAACAGCTGGCCAAGGTCCGAATGGCTTTCCGCCGATTCGACGCGATACGACGTCTCGCCGGGCGATGCCGCGATCAATGGATCGAGCAGTTCGATGGCCTCCTTCATCGGCCTCTCGACCTTCTCGTAATCGCCGATCAGGAAATAGATCGAACCGACGCGATGCGCGGCGCGAGCCGCCTCGAAGCGCACTTCTGGATCGTCTCCATGCTCGGCGAGAAAACCCTGATAGAATTCCAATGCGTCGTCGAGCAAAGCGCGCTGGATCTGTTCCATGCCGGGAGTCTTCTTCAAGTCCTCGGCGACTCTCGTGAAAATTCGATCCACGACGTCGCGGGCGCGGCGGAAATCGGCTTCGGCCCGGGCTTTTTGCTCGTCGGCCCGCGTCTTCTCCGATTGGATCCTCCGGTTGCTCGCTAACAGGACGCCGATCGCCAGAATCATGGACAGGGCGATGGATCCGATGGTGATCAACCCCGCCCTGTTCCTCCTGGCGAACTTGGCGAGTCGATAACCCGCCGACGGCGGGCACGCTTCGACAGGCTGATTCGTGAGATACCGCGTCACGTCGGCGGCGAAAGCGCCCGCCGTCTCGTACCGCCTCCGCCGGTCCTTGGCCAGCGCTTTCATCACAATCCAGTCGAGTTCCCCGCGGACCGATCGATCGAGGCGCCTCGCATTGAATGAGCCCCCTGCCGAGGTGGTCGTCCGCGATGCGCCGAGGGTGCTCAGTCGCGTGCTGGGCGTCTCCGGCTCGTCCTCTCGAATGATTCGTCGCATCTCGTCGAAGGTCGCCAGTCGGAGCGTTTCGGGATTGAACGGGGTCGTCCCGGTCAACAGCTCGTAGAGGAGGACTCCGAGCGAGTAGAGGTCGCTTCGGGTGTCGACGTCCAGGCCCGAGAGCGCAATTTGCTCGGGGCTCATGTACAGGGGCGTGCCGACGAGCTGCGCGAAGGCGGTACAGGCGGTGTTCTCGTTGAGGCTCGGCCCGGTGGCCTTGGCGATGCCGAAGTCGATCACCTTCGGCACCGGCGCGCCGTCGTTGATCGTCACCATGATGTTCGAGGGCTTCAAGTCGC
Organism: uncultured Isosphaeraceae bacterium; assembly: GCA_937907405.1. Lineage (GTDB taxonomy): Bacteria > Planctomycetota > Planctomycetia > Isosphaerales > Isosphaeraceae > Paludisphaera. The sequence continues at coordinate 6,126 of CALCIC010000697.1, forward strand.
GGTGGATGACCCCCTTTTGGTGAGCGTGCTGAACGGCTCGACAGACGAGGACGAACAACTCCAGACGTTCTCGAATCGAGAGCTTCTCCTTGTTGCAATGCTCGGTGACGGCCACTCCACGCACCAGTTCCATGGCGAAGTAGGGCCGGCCCGATTCGGTCGCGCCGGCGTCGAAGATCTTGGCGATGTTGGGGTGGTCCATCATCGCGAGAGCTTGCCGCTCGGCCTCGAACCGGCTGATGACCTGCTTCGTGTCCATGCCGGGCCTGATGACCTTCAGAGCGACTCTACGGCGGACGGGTCGAGCTTGCTCGGCGACGTAGACGACTCCCATGCCCCCCTCGCCGATCTGTTCAATCAGCTTGTAAGGGCCGATGGTCGCCCCCGGCGCTTCCCAAGTGCATGGCTCGTCAACCGCGGCCGTGGAGGTCGTGAGGGGCCCCCTGAGGAAGTCCCCTGCTTGCTCGTGCGCCTTCAGCAGCCTGTCGACGTTGAGGCGAAGTCCCAGATCCGGGCCGCACGCATTGTGCAGGTAAGCTTCACGAACCGCGGGCGCGTCCTTTTCCAGGGCGGCCAGGAAGATCGATTCAACGTCGGCGAGGTCGTTCACGGCGGCACTCCTCGGGGGCTCCCCGAAGAACAGTGCGATGAAATCACACCGATTCCCTCACGGTTTCCGATTTTTTTTCAACCTGAAGGCGGGCGATCGGGGTCCGCCATCTCGGCGTACAGCCAGGCCCTGGCGAACGTCCAGTACCGCTCGGCGGTCGCCAGGGAGATTCCCAGGACCTGAGCCGTCTCCGCCATGGTGAGCCCCGCGAAGAAGCGGAGCTTGACCACCTCGGCCCGGACGGGGTCCCGGGCGGCGAGCCGGGTAAGCACCTCGTCCAGGGCGAGCAAGTCGTCGGAGGGGGCTTCGGTGAGCAGACAGCCATCGTCGAGTTCGCCTCGCGCGCGACCTCCGCCATGCCGGATTCGATTCTTCCGCCGCGCGGCCTCAACCAGGATGCGCCGCATGGCCTCGGCGGCCGCGGCGAAGAAGTGGCCGCGGCTGTTCCAGGTCCAGGCGTCTTTGTCTCCGACGAGCCGAAGATAAGCCTCGTGCACGAGCGCGGTCGCCTGGAGCGTCTGTCCCGGCTTTTCCATCGCCAACCGCTGGGCCGCCAGCTTGCGCAACTCCTCGTAGACCAGCGGCAGGAGACCTTCGGCCGCCGTTGGATCGCCCTGCTCGACGGCCGACAGAATGCGAGTGACGTCGTTCATCAGCGATCACCGCGGGGTAAGTATGATCCGGCGCACCCTGGTCGCTTCTGAAGACCCGTCGCTCGGATCACCTCGCGGCCCAGCCCGGGTGGATAAGGGACCTTTTTACTTTAGAATAATCACGACCCATTTCGAAGAGATGATTCCATCCAAGACGCGTCGCTCTCAGGGCGACGCGAGACGACCATCATGTCTGGTTATCCAATCAGTTGATTTTAAGACCGCGGGAGTATTGCTCGGCGGAAGTCAGGCCGGACGGAAGGACCAAGAAGGGATCAGGAACGAATGGCACTCGGGGGGACCGTGTGGCGGGGGACCGTGTGGCCGCGCACTGAAGTGAGGAACGACAGGGCGAAACGGACGGCTGGTTTTTCGTCCCAACCTCCCAGTTCTGCACGCCCGAGGCACGTGGCGCAGAGCCCCACGTTGCCGGATCGGCTGGCCTGGTTCGTCGGTATCTGAGATGATCATGGTGAATCGTTGATCTCCGCCGTCGCTGGAGTGGAGGGCCCCGTCATGAGCACGTCGACCCCGGGCGCGCGACCGTCGACGCCAAGGCCGATCGATCTGGAATACCCCGACCGCGACGGAAAGCCGATGTCGGACAACACGCTCCAGTTCAAGT
>CALCIC010000698.1 GCA_937907405.1 uncultured Isosphaeraceae bacterium
TGATCTCCTGAACCCGGACGCCGGCGTTCGCACGCTCGAACGCGCGCCGCAAGACGGCGGCCGACCCGATCACCAGCGGCCGGCAGAGCGCGTGCAGCGCCGGATCGGTCCACGCCCCGGCGATCACCTCGGGGCCGACGCCCGCCACGTCCCCCATCGTCAGGGCCACGGTCGGTCGGTCGACGGCTCTCGGCTGCGGATCGGAATCAGCGTTCATCCCGTCGATTTTGCGTGCTCGTCCGCTGCTTGTCCAGAAGAGTCGAGCGGAGCGGGGGGGCGAGCCAGGAACACGCCGGGACCGACGTGGAAGAACTTGGCGACCAGGACGACCTGATCCTTCGTGAGGGATCGAACCCCCCGCAGCACGTCCGAGATTGTCGACTGGGCGATGCCGAGCTGTTTCGAAAGCTTGATCTGGCTCACCTTGTTCGAATGCATCAGCAGGCGAAGGACGTCGGCCTCCGGCGCGGGAGGAATGATTACGTGCTCGTCCTCGTAAGCCTCGACGAGGTCCGTGAGAACGTCCAGATAGCCTTGCGCCTCGTCGTCCAGTTCCATGCTCAACAGGCGGTCGAGCATGGCGATCGCCGCGTCGAGATGAGCATCGTCCCGAATGGGAACGAGGCGGAACTCCTTGACCAGGTCGAGGTATTGGTCCTTCTCGGCGGGAGGAACCGCGGCGGCCTTCGTCTTCATGGCTTCTTCCCCGTCCCACGCGGCGCCCGCGAGGATTTGCCGGCCCCCGAAACATCGCTCTTGGGTTGCGGCGAGCGGCACCCGCATTCTTCGACCCAACGCCGCCGGTCGTATTCTTGGTGGTCCATGACCTTCAATACGTAAAGCCTGTGGGAACCGAAGAACACGCGACCGATCAGCCGGAATCGATTGTTCCCAACATCAAACACGATGCAGTTGCCGACCCGATCGGCTGTTCCAAAAGTCTGCTTGAGCGAGCCGAAATCCTTCCACTCGCCGTCCTTGGCCACCTCGTACCAGGCGCTCAGATCGTGTTCGGCGATGCCAGCGTCTTGCTTCCTGGACTCCCAGAATTCCCGCAATCGTTTCCTCGAAATGATTCTCACGCCGAAGCTCTCTGATTCGTCTGATGGTGAGGCGGCTGAATTCTAGCAGATTGCGATCACCCAAGGAACACGACGGCTCGGGTCGGCTGTTCAGCGGCGCGCGGGGCGGTTAAGATGCGATGCATGACCGGTTCTCGACGGAAACGGCGAGAACTTCGGCCTTGGCTCTGGTCCGCTTCGGCCATTTCAAACGATCACTTCGCGGGGGCGTGCGCCGATGTTCAACCAGGAATTGAAAGACGCTGTGGTTTCTCGGATCTTGACCAGGGTTCGGACGCCCGCGCAATACGCCGGCGGCGAGTTGAACTGCGTCGTCAAGGATCACAACGCGGTGCGCGGCACGCTCTGCCTGGCGTTCCCCGACACGTACTCGATCGGCATGAGCCATCATGGACTTCAGGTGCTTTACGCCCTGATGAACGGCATGGATTGGGCCTGCGAGCGGGCGTTCACGCCGCTGCCGGACTTCGAGGCCGGGCTCCGCGAGCACGACCTGCCGCTGTACGGGCTGGAGACGTTCACGCCGCTCAATCAGTTCGACGTGCTCGGGTTCACGCTCCAGTACGAGATCTCGTACTCGAACGTGCTGACGATGCTCGACCTCGGCCGGATCCCCCTGCGCGCCGAGGATCGCGGCGACGACGACACGCTGGTGATCGCCGGCGGACCCGGCGGTCAGAACCCCGAACTCCTCGCGCCGTTCATCGACCTGTTCGTGATGGGGGACGGCGAGCCCAGCCTGCCGGTCGTCTGCGAGCAGTGGCGGTCGATGAAGGGCTCGGGCCTGTCGCGCGAGGAGAAGTTGGCGAAGATCGTCGGCTCGGTCGACTGGGCGTACGCGCCGCGGTTCTACGAGCCGATCTACGGCGAGGACGGCTCGATCGTCGAGATCCGCCGGCTCCGCGACGACGTGCCGGCGAGCATCCGCCCCTGCGTCATCAAGGACCTGGACGGAACGCCGCTGCCCACGAGGCTGGTCGTGCCGTTCGTCGAGACGGCCCACGACCGCATCGCCATCGAGATCATGCGCGGCTGTCCCTGGCAGTGCCGGTTCT
>CALCIC010000699.1 GCA_937907405.1 uncultured Isosphaeraceae bacterium
AGGCCGTGCCCCAGCGCCCCCTTGATCGAGCTGACCGGCAGCTTCGCCGCGCGGTCGCCGAAAACCTCCTTGAGCACCTTGGTCTCGATCGAGTCGTTGGCCTGAGTGCTGGTGCCGTGAGCGTTGTAATAGTCGATCGCGTCCGGCGCCGCGCCCGCGTTCGCCAGCGCCTGGCCGACGCATCGCGTGATCCGCTCCAGGTTCGGCATGGTCATGTGCGAGCCGTCCGAATTGAGCGCGTAGCCGAGCAGCTCGGCCTGCGGCCTAAGGCCCAGGCGATCGACGGCCGTCGCGGTCGCCAGGACGACCATGCCCGCGCCCTCGGACATGACGAACCCCGCCCGGTCCCGGCTGAACGGCCGGCTGGCGAGCGAGGGATCGGCCTCGGCGCGATCGCCGGGCTTGTCGCCGAACAGGGCCTTCATGGTGTGGAAGCCGTTGACGATCGCCGGCATGAACGCGCTCTCGCCTGCTCCGCAGACCGCGAGATCGGCGTCGCCGGCCTTGAGGAACATCGCCCCCAGGATGATCGAGTGGCCGCCGGACGCGCAGGCGTTCGCCGGCGCCATGCCCGGCCCGTACAGCTTCAACTGCTGCGAGATCTGCCCCCCGGCCTGGTTGATCAACAGCCCCGGCACCAGGAACGGGCTGACCGACAGATCCTGCCTCCTCCGCGATCGCGCCTGCTGGCCTTCGAGGAAGTCGAGCCCGCCGAACGCCGAGCCGACCACGACGGCCGCGCGGTCGGCGTCGATCCGATCCCCCAGCCGGTCGAGTCCGGAATCGGCCCAGGCCTCGCGGGCCGCCGCCATCGAGAGCGTCAGGAATCGCGCCGAGAGCCGCGACAACTCGCGATCGCCGGGGAGTGCGAGCGAATCGAGATCGTCGACGACGCCCGCGACGTCCTGGAGGAATTGATCGCGTCCCAGCGTCGGCTGCCGACGCAGCCCCGATTCGCCCGCGATCAGCCCTCGCCAGGTCGCGTTCATATCACGCCCGAGGCAAGTGACCGCCCCATGTCCCACCACGTAGATCCGTTCCGGCATCGTCGGCTCCGTCGCAAGGCTCGGCGAACTCCTCCGTCTCGGCGCATCGCGAGGACCGCCGCCGGCAGGCTGATTTCCTAGCGTAAATGATCGTATGATGGCGGGTCCGGCTGCAAGCGGAACAGCCCGAATCCTCAAGGCCCCCAGCGAAGGAAGACCCCGATGCGGCTGCTCAAGTTCACTCTCGGCTCCGACCCGACGCCCCGCGCGGGGTGCCTCGAAGACGGACTCGTCGTCCCCTTGGGCGCCGGGCCGTCGGCCCTCTCGGAACTGCTGCACGCCCCGGACGTCGCCGCCGCCGTTCAAGACCGGAAACGGCGGACGACCGAGCGGCTCGATCCCGCGAAGCTCAGCATCCTCGCGCCGGTCGATCGTCAAGAAATCTGGGGGGCGGGGGTGACCTACGAGCGAAGCAAGGTGGCGCGCCAGGAAGAGTCGGAGCAGGGGGCGACCTTCTACGATCTCGTCTACCGGGCTCCTCGCCCGGAGCTGTTCTTCAAGTCGACCCCGAGCCGCGTCGCCGGACCGTCGAAGCCGGTCCGCGTTCGCCGCGACTCGAAGTGGTCGGTCCCCGAGCCCGAGTTGGCGCTGGTGCTCTCGCCCCGCCTCGAACTCGTCGGCTACACCATCGGCAACGACATGAGCGCGCGGGACGTTGAAGGCGAGAACCCGCTCTATCTACCGCAGGCCAAGGTCTACGACGGCTGCTGCGGCCTGGGACCGGTGGTCACGCTCTCCGCCGCGTTGCCGAAGCCGGAGGAGCTGGCGATCCTCCTCGAGATCGAACGAGCGGGACGGGTCGTCTTCGAGGGTCGAACCAGCACGGCGCGGATGGCTCGGAGTTATCGCGAGCTGATCGATTGGCTGGGCCGGGACAACGTCTTTCCCGACGGCGTGGTGTTGCTGACCGGGACGGGCGTCGTGCCGCCGGACGACTTCAGCCTGGCTCACGGAGACGTCGTTCGGATCACGATCGAAGGGATCGGCACGCTGGAGAACCCCGTCGTCCAAAGCGATGGGTGAATCTTCCGCCCCACGACCCTCGCAATCAAAAACGGGCCGCGTGCGAGAAAAACGCACGCGACCCGTGGTAATCACAAGAAAGGCGGTCGCGGACGACCCCCTCTGGCCGAGGTCAGTCAGCCTTCTTGGGCTCGGCGGGGGCCGGCTCGGCGGCGTTGTCGACCGGAGCGGCGTCCTTCACTTCGGGAGCCTTCGGGGCATCCGTGGCCGGCACGTCGACGGCCGGGGCCGGCGGGACCGATTCGGGCGGGGCCTCTTCCGTGTTGCAGCCGCTGATCAAAGCCACGCTGAGACCAACCGCCGAGGCCAGAAACAGGCCCTTGAATCCAGTTTTCATCGTCGAATCGCTCCTAACCGCGAAAACCTAAGTAGGCAAAAACCCTCGTTCGAGATTCCAGACGCGCCGCGCGTCCAGAACGCATATTCAAAAGTCATATGCGTAAGGCGAACCCGCCTTTCTTGAACCTCGATGTCATTCTAGGGCCCCAGCCGGCCGCCAGCAACACTCTGATGAATTTAGGTGCGAATTCCTCGCGCCGATCGACTTCGTAACGTCCCAACCCGTAGGGGGATTCGTCCCCGCGCGGGCCGTCCATCGACCGAACACGCGGAGCCGTCGTCACGGTCTTCCTAAACGGTTTTCATCGAGTTCCCGGAAAGATCTCAACTCAAGCTGGTCTGGACTCCGATACTCCCTCATGAACTATAACAACGCGCCAGGCGGCTCGACGGCGCCGCGCCGCCGCGATGCATGCCAGTTCAGTGAGTCGCGGCGGG
>CALCIC010000700.1 GCA_937907405.1 uncultured Isosphaeraceae bacterium
GCGCCAGTTTTGATGTTGCGCCGTTTGCGTTGAGATCACATGAGAAGCGAGGGCCAAACTCCCTTCTCCCCCCGGGAGAAGGTGCCCGAAGGGCGGATGAGGGGCGTCGGATTCATCACGGATTCGGATTCTCGCGAGACCGATCCCGAAGCCCCACGACCCTCATCCGGCCGTCCCGGCCACCTTCTCCCGGGGGGGAGAAGGGATGCTCGCATCAGCCTCTGCAAAACAGCGCAACATCAAAACGCGCCAGCGAGGGAACGAGAGGCGTGGGATGCGAAGCAGAGCGTGAACTTCCCCCGGCGATCCCCTCGCTTGCGCTTTTTGATGTTGCGCTGTTTGCGTTCTCAGATCACGCGAGTCGGGTCGGAATTCCCTTCTCCCCTCGGGAGAAGGTGCCCCGAAGGGGCGGATGAGGGTCGTCGGAGCCATCGCGGAGTCCGATCCTCGCGAGGTCCACCGCGAAATCCCACGACCCTCATCCGGCCGTTCCGGCCACCTTCTCCCGGGGGGAGAAGGGATTCGCGCCTCATCCCGCGAGAACAGCGCAACATCAAAACTTGCGCTTCGGGCTATTATTTCGAGGTCTCGGAATAGGTATCGGGTCGTCAGCCCGCAAGGGGAGGAGGGGATTCGGCCGCATCCCGTATGCAACTCAGATCAATGGCGGAAGTGGCGGCGGCCGGTGAAGATCATGGCCATTCCGTGTTCGTCGCAAGCGGCGACGGATTCGGCGTCGCGCTTGGAGCCGCCGGGCTGGATGATCGCGGCGACGCCGGCCGCGGCGGCGGCGTCGGGGCCGTCGCGGAACGGGAAGAAGGCGTCCGAGGCCATCACGCTCCCCTTCGCCTTCGCGCCGGCCTTCTCGACGGCGATCCGGACCGAGTCGAGCCGGCTCATCTGCCCCGCTCCGACGCCGAGCAACTGACGGTCCTTGACGACGACGATCGCGTTCGACTTCACCATGGAGCAGATCTTCCAGGCGAACTCCAGATCGCGCCGTTCGTCGGCGGTCGGCGTCCGTTTGGTCTTCCCCTCGCCGGCGGCCGGATCGGCTTCGAGCCGGTCCCAGCTCTGGGCGAGCATCCCCCCCTCGATCCGCCGCAGGTCCCAGCCCGAGGGGGCGGGGGTCTTGGGGCCGATCGGCGACCGCAGGTCGAGCAGGCGGATGCTGTTCTTCCAGGTCGGCCTGGTCGTCAGCAACTCCACGGCCTCGGGCTCGAAGCCCGGCGCGACGATCGCTTCGAGGAACCGCCCCGGCTTGCACATCAGCTCGGCGGTCTCCAGGTCGACGGCGCGGTTCAGCCCGACGATGCCGCCGAACGCGCTGACCGGATCGCCCTCGTAGGCGCGCTCGAACGCCGTCGCGAGATCGTCGCCGATCGCCGCGCCGCACGGGTTGTTGTGCTTGAGGATGCAGGCCGCCGGCTGGTCGAACATCCGGATCAACCGCAGGGCGCTGTCCAGGTCGAGGATGTTGTTGTAGGACAGCTCCTTGCCGTGCCGCAGCAAGGCCGTCGCCAGGTTCGGCCCCTGGGATTTGGGGTCGACGTACAGCGCCGCGCTTTGATGCGGGTTCTCGCCGTATCGAAGCGTCTGGCGGAGCGGGAACTGGACGTCCAGGGCGGTGGGCAGCGCGTCCGCGTCCGCGGTCGGTTCCGACTTCGACTCCGACGCGGCCTGCCTGTCCAGGTAGCCGGCGATGGCCTGGTCGTAGGAGGCGGTCTGGGCGAACGCCTCGCGGGCGAGTCGCTTGCGAGTCTCAAGCGTCGTGCCGCCGTGCGATTGGAACTCGGCGAGGAATCGGTCGTACTGATCGGGAGCGGTCAGCACCGCGACGTGGTCGTGATTCTTGGCCGCGCCTCGGATCAGCGACGGACCGCCGATGTCGATGTTCTCGACGGCGTCTTCAAAGCTGGCGTCCGGCCGCGCGACCGTGGCCTCGAACGGGTAGAGGTTCACGACCACCAGGTCGATCGGCTCCATGTCGGAGGAGGCCAGGGTGTCGACGTCTTCGGCCAGGTTGCGGCGAGCCAGGATGCCGCCGTGGAT
>CALCIC010000701.1 GCA_937907405.1 uncultured Isosphaeraceae bacterium
GTCGAGTTCGGCGAACAGTTCCATCAGGGTCTCGACGATCTTGGGGGACGCCTGGGGCTCGACGTTGTTGGTCCCGGGCCAGGTCTCGTAGCCGCCGAGTTCGAAGTGGCGCGGGGTGGGGAGGTATCCGTAGCTGCCGTTGGCCAGCTCGATCGTGAAGGTCGGCTGGAACGGGCTCCGCTTCTTGATCTCGAGGCCGGCCTCGGTGAACACCTCGAACGGCGCCGTGGCGATTCCGAGGTCGCCGATCCGCAACGCCTGGATCGGGGCCGAGATCTCGGCGGGCGCCTCGTGCAGCGACACCGTCCGCGCCGCGTAGGCGCGCTCGAGCGGGTGCTCCCTCGGGGCGTCCTCGGGCTTCGCCAGGATCGCGCGGGCGCGGTCGAGCTGCTCGGGGGTCGGCTTGCGGACCGCGAGCTTCAATTCCCGATAGGCGGCGGCCAGCGGGACGTGGTCGTGGAACTCCACGCTCTTGTACGCGCCGGCGACAGCCTCGGCGACTTCGTCGGCGACGATGTTCATTTTTTCATAAGGCTGGTGTGAGACCCGTTTGGCCGCCTTGACCTCGATGTTGTTCACGTCGCCGCTGGTGCCGTTGGACATGACGCCCACGAACGGGGGGAAGGCGTCCGGATCGGCGCCGAGCAGCGCGCCGATCCGCCGGGCGAAGCAGGCGAAGTAGTCGGCCGAGAGGTGGCCGTTGGGGACGCCGCCGACGTAGTGCAGCGAGTAGTTGGCCAGGAGCGCGATCGGCCGCCCCTCGGGGGTCTGGACGGCGAGGAACGAGACCTGGGGGTCGGTGGGGCCGGCCGGTTCGAGCAGGTCCGGGCGGTTGCCGGGGTTCATGACCGCGCGGTCCCGGCCGCCGAGCGGGTTGAGGTTGGTCGCGCCGGGCTTGAGGAGCCATCGTCGGTTGTGCAGCGGCCCGGGGACGTCGACGGCCCCCCAGCCGATCCGCGCGGGCGCCAGGTTGTTGGCGGCGACCTGGATCACGTCGGCGATCCGTTGCGAAAGCAACGCCTGATACGGATTCAGCGTTTCATTGGCGCGGAGGATGTTCTTCGACTTGGAGCTGGTCGCGGAATGACTGTGGGTGGCCGCCGCCAGGAAGTTGGTCGCGGGGATCCCCGTCTTCTCGGCCGCTCGCTGTTTCGCCGTGTCGAACACCTCGCGCGAGACGCCGACGCTGTCGCAGAGGACGATCGCCACCTTGTTCGATCCGTCGTCGAGGACGATGCAGCGGGCGTGCAGCTCGTCGTGGACGTGAGTTGCGGGGGGCGTCGTGAAGTTGCCGACGATCGGCTCGCCCAGAAACGGCGTGATGTTCGCGGTCGCCGCGCCGGCGCGAAACACGGGTTTCGACGCGGCCGTCTGGCTTTCCGCGGGACCGACGAACAGGCCGAGCATGACAGTCAGCGACACGGTCGCCGTGGTCCTCGAAAATCGGCGCATGAGCATACCTACTCCAGATTGAAGGGGGGCGGTTCGGATCAAGCCGGCTGGATCGCCAGGACCCTGCGACGGGCCTCGGCCAGCCAGTCGGCGGACTTGGGGAAGTCGGCGTAATCGTGGATCGAGGCGAGCATGGGGTCGTCGGGCTTGACGCCGGCCGATTGCAGGAGCGCGTAGTCTTGCAGGCTCTCGGCGAAGACCTCCCAGCGGATCGAGTCGATCGGGCCGTCGGGGCCGGGATAGACGACGAACGGGTCGCCGTAGGGGAGGCCGGGCCAGGCGCCGACGGAGGCGTCCTGGAACGGGTCGCCGATCTTGCTGGTGCAGAAGACGAACCAGTAGTTGTGTCCCCAGTGGAGGAACCCCCTGGCGCCGAGCTTGTAGAGCAGCCAGCCGGTCATCCTGAGCTTCGACAAGGGGGTGTCGAGCAGCCGCTGAAGGTAGCGGTCTCGGGGCCCGCAGCAGAAGTAGGCCCAGGCGGGGCAACCCGCCGCGGTGAAGGCGGGGGCGGTGGTGATGCTCGGGACCGGCATGTCCGAGAGTCGCTCGGTCGCGAACCGAGGGTCGCTCATCGCGTCCATCACCTTCATCCAGGGGGCGAGTTCCGCGAGCATGGCGCGAGCCTTGCGGTAATCGGCCATCTGGACGTCGCCGTCCGGCTCGTCGGCGCAGTGGAACAGCGATCGGTCGAGGACCTTTTCCTCTTCGAGCACCGTCTTGAACGCCGGTAGGAACTGTTCGAGGAACTTGCGGTAGGTGTCGCCCGTCGCGGGGATCTCCGGCGCCCAGAGCATCGGGCCGATCTTCTCGTCGTCGCGTTCGAAGATCCGCTGCGGATGCCGCGCGCTGGTCGGCGCGGGGGTGAAGAAGTGGGTCCACTCGATGTACTTCGAGCCCGCCGCCAGGGCGATGCGGACCCATTTCCGCACGTCGCCGAAATCGAATTCGTAAACGTCGGGCGCGGTGCGGTGGACCTTGAGCAACTGCGCGGGACGCTCCAGGATCTCGTGGCGGCCGTTGAATACGGGGGTGTAGGCGACGTCGACGCCGTGCTCGACGAGGTTGCGGATGTACGCCTCGGCAAGCTGCCAGAAGCGGTCGCCGCACGGCTTGATCTTGTAATACTCCCAGATCGAATCGGCCGAGAGCCACTGGGTCGAGGGGAAGTTCTCGCGGGGGCGGACGACCAGCGGGCGGACGTCGACGCGGACCGGCAGCTCGACCGACCAGGGCTTGGGCCTGGTGAAGTCGACGTACCCGTACTGGTTTTCGAGCGTAAGCCGGACGCGCAGGTCGTGGACGCCGGTCGTCTCCCTCTCGGGGACGATCAGCGAGATCCAGAAGACGGCGTTGCCCAGCGGGCTGAAGTGGGCTTGCTGCTCCGGGTACAGCGGGTCGGGGCAGAGGCCGGGGATGAAGCCCTCTCCCTCGATCTCTTCCCTGGGCACGAAGGTGTTGAGGTTGGCCATCGGCACGAAGCCGACCCGCCGGACGCGCGCCTGCCAACCGTCGCCGCCGACGACCTCGCATTTCACGATCGCCGAGTTGGTCGTGCCGTTGCGGACGCACGCCTGGAACGAGATCCGCTCGTTGCGCGCGGCGAGCATGTCGAGAGTCGCGGCGGCGCCGGGGGGAGAGGTCGGATAGACCCGCTTGAGCGAGGTTTCCAGCCAGAACGTGAGGCCGTCGCGTTCGACGCCCTTCGGCTCGGCCTCGGCCGCAGCCGCGTGGACCGTCGACGACTCGAGGGCGCCGAGCGTCCCCGCGCCGGCGATGCTTCGGATCGCGTCTCTGCGATTCATGTTCTGGCTCCTGTCTGTTGGACCGGGCCGTCTCTGGACGGCGGTCGTCGGCGGAGGAGACTCCGTTGCCGCATCGTCGCATTCTACATGGCCTGGCGCGGCGCGGCCAATGGTGAGGGTCGTCCCGTTTTTGAAGGGGGGCGCCGTCCGCAGGCCACTGGCCTCGGGGCCCGGAATGTGACAAGATTTGTTGAAGGATAAGGGCGATTCCCAGGGACTTGCATTGCGTGAAGCCCGGACCGGAACGCCAGCCCGAAGCGCGAGCGAGGGGATCGCCTCAGGAGCCGCATCGCCCTCGGCGCGGATTGCGTCGCCTCGCGCAGAAGGAGCCAACCGCGTGCATCCGGTGTTTCCGTCCTCGCATCCGATCGTGCATCACAAGATCGCGGCCCTGCGCGACACGCGCACCGGCCCGTCCGAGTTCCGGGCGCTGGTGCGGAGTTTGGCGGTCTTGCTGGGGCATGAGGCGTGCCAGGACCTGCCGACGCGCGCCGCGACGGTGACGACGCCGCTGGGCGAGGCCGAGGCCCGGGTCCTCAGCGGCGTCGTGGGGGTGGTGCCGGTGCTCCGCGCGGGGTTGGGGATGGCCGACGGGCTGATCGAGCTGATCCCCGAGGCCGAGGTCTGGCACATCGGCCTGTTTCGCGACGAGCGGACGCTGCGGCCGACCGAATATTACAACAAGCTCCCGGCCCGACCGCGATTGACGATCGCGCTGGTGGTCGACCCGATGCTCGCGACCGGGGGTTCGGCGGTGCGGACCTGCGAGATCCTCAAGGCGGCCGGCGTGCCCCGCCTCAAGCTGATCTCGCTGATCGCCGCTCCCGAGGGGATCGCCCGGATGGCGGAGGCCATGCCCGACGTGCCGGTCCACGTCGGGGCGATCGACGAGCGGCTCACCGAGATCGGCTTCATCTATCCGGGCCTGGGGGACGCCGGCGATCGTCAGTTCGCGACCTCGGCCGATCCGGATCAAGCCGTGCATCATCCCTGATCGGACCGAGGTTCCACCATGATGCGAGCAGTGGACGTGATCCGGAAGAAGCGCGACGGGGAGACGCTTTCGGCGGCCGAGATCGACTGGATGGTCGAGGGGCTGGCGCGGGGCGACGTCGCCGATTACCAGTGGTCGGCGCTCTTGATGGCGATCGTCTGGCGGGGGATGGATCGGGGCGAGACCTCGGCCCTGACCAACGCGATGATGCGGTCGGGCGTGGTCATCGACCTGTCGTCGATCCCCGGCCCGAAGATCGACAAGCACAGCACCGGCGGCGTGGGAGACAAGACGTCCTTGATCCTTGCGCCGATCGCCGCGGCGGCCGGCGTGGTCGTGCCGATGGTGTCGGGGCGAGGGCTGGGACACACCGGCGGGACCCTCGACAAGCTCCAGTCGATCCCCGGCCTTCAGGTCGACGTCGACCTGGAACGGTACAAGTCGATCCTCCGCGAGACGGGATTGGTGCTGATCGGCCAGACGGCGGAGATCGCCCCGGCCGACAAGGCGCTTTACGCGCTGCGGGACGCGACCTCGACGGTCGAATCGATTCCGCTGCTGGCGTCGTCGATCATGTCGAAGAAGCTGGCCGAGGGGGTCGACGGCCTGGTGCTCGACGTGAAGACCGGCGCCGGCGCCTTCTTGACCGACCTCGACGAGTCGCGGCGGCTCGCCGAGACGATGTGCGACATCGGCCGCGCGATGGGCAAGAAGGTGGTCGCGCTGATCACGAGGATGGATCAGCCGCTGGGCCGGGCGGTGGGCAACGCCGTGGAGGTGGCCGAGAGCCTGGCCTGCCTCCGAGGCGAGGGGCCGGACGACCTGATGGAGGTCTCGCTCCTGCTGGCCGCCGAGATGGTGCTGCTCGCCGACCTGGCGGGGACGATCGACGAGGCTCGGGCGATCTGCGCGGGGACCATCGACGACGGCTCGGCCCGCGATCGGTTCCGCCGCCTGATCGCCGCCCAGGGGGGGGACGCGCGGGTGGTCGACGACCCCGGCCTG
>CALCIC010000702.1 GCA_937907405.1 uncultured Isosphaeraceae bacterium
CTGCTCGGCGGTCACGACGCGTCCGTCCTCGTTGCGGAGCAGGTTCTCGAGCAGGACCTTCAACGAGAACGGCAGGAGCGTCACGTCGAGCCCCTGATCGGCGAGCGCGCCGAGCCGGTAGTAGTGATAGGTTTGGCCGTCAACGGACAGCGCACTCAACGCGCCGAACGACTTGGGCATCGCCCCGTCCCTTCAAAGCAAGCTGGGGTCTCGCGCCGATCCGGGCCGAGACTCCATCGAGTCGTTGCGAGGACGAGGCGTAGGGGACCTGCCGAGCCCAGGGGGCTCGGTCCGGCCTCGTTCTCGGGATCATCCCACAAATTGTATGTCAAGCGGCCCCGGGACTAAACCCATGTTCGCCCCGCGCTCAAGGAACAGGCGGACCGCCTCGCGTCCTTCCGGCCCGTAATCGACCGTCCGCTCGTTGACGTACATGCCGACGAATCGGTCGGCCAGCTTGGGGTCGAGGTCGCGGGCGTACAGGAGCGCGTAGTCGAGCGCCTCCTGGCGATGGTCGAGCGCGTACTGAATGCTCTGCTTGATCAGCGAGGCGATCTTGTGGACCAGCTCGTCCCCCAGATCGCGGCGCACCACGTTGCCTCCCAGGGGCAACGGCAGCCTGGTCTGGTCGTGCCACCACTGCCCGAGGTCAAGCACGCAGTGAAGGCCCCGGTCCTCGTAGAAGAGCTGGCCTTCGTGGATCAAAACTCCGGCGGCGACCGTCCCCCGCGCCACGGCGGGGAGGATCTGGTCGAACGGCATGACCACCACCGGCACGTCCTTGCCCAGGCAAAGCTGAAGCGCCAGGTACGCCGAGGTCATCGTGCCGGGGATCGCGATCGTCTTCCCCTTGAGCTGTTCCACGGTCGACGGCTCGCGGGTGACCACGGTCGGGCCGTAGCGCTCCCCCATGCTGGCGCCCGACGACAGCAGAGCGTAGCGTTCGGTCAGGTGGGCGAACGCATGAATGCTGACCGCCGAGACCTCCAGCTCTCCCTGGAGCGCGCGCCGGTTGAGCGTCTCGATGTCCACGAGTTCGTGGATGAACCGAAGCCCCCCGGTGTCGATCCGATCGTGCGTCAGGGCGTAGAACATGAATGCGTCGTCGGAGTCGGGGCTGTGGCCGACCCGGATGATCTTCTCGTCAGGGGTGCTCATGGATGAATCGCTTTCGCCGGAGGTTTGGAATGGGTTTCAGTGTGGTTGGCAATGATCTCGTAGGATCGCGCGCAAGGCGAGGATGGATCCGAGGGGGCGAGGCTCCCGCCGAGCCAGCCAGCCCGCGTGGGGCTCGGCGTCAGCCTCGCCCTGCCAGGAAGTCGAAAGACCAGCCCGACGCGCAAGTTTTGATGTCGCGCTGTTTTGCAGGGGCTGACGCGAGCATTCCTTCTCCCCCCGGGAGAAGGTGGCCGGGACGGCCGGATGAGGGTCGTCGGGCTTCGGAATCGGTCTCGCGAGAATCCGAATCCGTGATGAATCCGGCGCCCCTCATCCGCCCTTCGGGCGCCTTCTCCCGGGGGGAGAAGGGAATTCGGCCCTC
>CALCIC010000703.1 GCA_937907405.1 uncultured Isosphaeraceae bacterium
TCGGCGATCAGCTCGTCGAAGACCCGCCGCGTCGCCTCGCTCGGTTCCTCCGATCGTCGCAGGAGACGCTGAAATCCCCACAAGCCCAGACAAAACCAGCCGATGCCGATCGACGCGCCCGCGACGTGGAACAGGGTCAAGCCCCGGATCAGCGTCTCGCCCGCCGGCCACTCGACCTCGCCGTGCCTGGCGCGTCCGACGTCGACGATCCGAGCCCGAACCCGCTGTCCCAGGAGATCGCCGGAGGCGTATTGCGACGATCGCGGCAGGAACTGCGGGGGCGTCAGCCCCTGCCGGGTCATCCAATCGATCGGATAGAACCGGGGCAGCGGCGTGAAGACCACGAACGGCAGCATGAACAGGGCCGCGTAGAACCCCGCCTGAGCCAGCATGATCCGCCGGGCCGGCTGACGAGTGAACACCATCAGGACGACGACCAAGCTCAGCAGGACGGCGTTGGCGATCGCCGCGTCGATCAAGGTCCGGCCGAGATGGTCGAGCACGAGTTGCATGGAGAGTCTTCCCGAATCGATCCGCCGCGCGAGGCGTCGTCGGCGAGCGATCCGCCGAATCTCCCTTTCCTACGATGATCACCCTGGAATGGTACGCGCGAGAAACGCCGAGGGCCAGAAGAAGCTCCGTCGTCTCCGACGGCCTCTCCTGGCCCGTGGTGCGTCTCGGCGGGATTGATTGCTCGACGGCGGCGAGCCGCGTGCAATCAGGCGTCGGCCTGAATCGGCTCCAGCGTCGGTTCGGCGGACGCCTGGACCGACTGCTTCTGTGCCTCGTCGAGCATGGCCCGCATCCGCTCGAGGTCTTCCGCCGTGGGAGGCTTGGAATCGAGCAACGCGACCATCACCCGGTCGAGAGCGCCGTCGAAGACGCGGTCGACGAACTTGCGGGTGAGCTCCCGGATCGTCCGCTCCGAAGTTTTCTTCGGATGATAGACGAACGTCCGGCCTTCAACGACGTGGTGCACCAGCCCCTTCTTCTCCTCCATGATGTTCAGGAGCGTCTGTACGGTGCTGTAGGCCACGGGCCCCGTCTCGCGGTTCAGGTCTTCCTGAACGTCTCGGACGCTGGCCTGGCCCCGAGCCCAGAGGATCTTCATGATCTCGAGCTCACGATCGGTGACCATCTGTGTCTTGCGCACGTGAACCTCCGGCAAATGACGAGTAAAACGAAGATAATCGTTCTCGTAACGTACCTCCCGCAACGGCCCTACGCAAGACTAAGCAAATCGGAATCGACATGCCTCCAACCAGGGCGCGACGGATGCGGCGTCCAGACCTGTCATGAAGTCGACAGGCGCCGATCCAGTCGATGGCTCTGAAGGCGAGTCCGAGCCTTGCGGATCAGTTCGATGCATCCGATCGAGAGCGTCCGGCCGGTTCGCCCATGCCGAGCACGCGGCGGACCTCGGCGGGGGAGGTTCGGCCGTCCTCGACGGCCCGAACGGCGCGATCCCATCGGGTGGTCATGCCGGCGTCGATCGCCACGGCTTCGAGTCGCCGGACGTCGACGCGGGCGAGGACGGCCCGGCCCACCTCCTCCCTCTCGAGCGGGAGAAGTTCGGCGAGCACGATCCGGCCGGCGTAGCCCGTGCCGCGGCAGGCCGCGCAGCCCTGGGGGAGGCGAGCCTGGCGGACGTCGAGGCCGAGGCGGTCTTCGATCGCGTTAGAGCTGATCGAACAGGCCGCGCAGAGCTTGCGAACCAGCCGCTGGGCGACCACGGCGCGGAGGCCGCTCCGGATGGCGTAGGGCTCGATGCCCATGTCCAGCAACCGGCCGACGACCTCGCAGGCGCTGCCGGCGTGGAACGTCGTGAGCGTCAGGTGGCCGGTAAGGGCCGCCTGAAGCGCGATCTCGGCGGTGCCGCGGTCGCGGATCTCGCCGATGGCGATCACCTCGGGGTCTTGCCGGAGCAATGCGCGAAGACCGGCTTCCCACGTCAGGCCGGAGGCCGGGTTGACCTGGGATTGCGAGACGCCGTCGATG
>CALCIC010000704.1 GCA_937907405.1 uncultured Isosphaeraceae bacterium
GCCGATCTGCGTCGCCAGCGAAGCGCGGCGGTTGAGGATGGCCACCAACTCCTTGTCGATCCGATCGATCTCCCCGCGCAGGCTCGCCAGGGTGGGCGCCTTCTTGGCGTCGGCGGGTTCGGCCGCCGTCGCCTTCGAGGGTGGAACGGCACGACCTGGGGGGCTGGACTTGCGGGCCATCGGTACACTCGGTGAGATACGGCCAGGAGGTAAAAGCGAGCGTCCGCGCTCCGTGGAATCTCGGACGCAAGGTTCGCAGGCATAAGTAATTAAAAGAAAAGCCAGCCGCTGTCAAGCAATTTCCAAGTTCCACCTTCAGCCGGCCCGCTCCAGCCCGGCTGGCCCAGCCCGAGGTGGGGAGGTGGGGGCAGGCGGTTGAAAAATAGGCGTCTTGCGAGGGGGGCCCTGGGAAGGGAGGGACGAGGCGAGGCTCAGTCGGCCTTCGCCACACCGGAAAAGTGGAATCGACGCTGGTTATCCCCCCGTGGCGTTTCGCAGCCCGGCGGAGGCAATCGGATATGAGGCTTGTGCGAGGCGTCCATCGCCCCGACGGCGCGCGGTCGGAGTCACCGACCGCGCAACCGTACGACGACGCAAGCGAGGAGCAACAGCGCGCCCACGCCGTACGCCGTGTAAGAAGCGTACGAGGTCCAGTCCAAGGGGGACACGGCGATTGCAGCGGTGTCGTTCGTAGGGGTCGGCGCCTGCTCTCGGGGAGGGAGGATCGTCTTCTTCTTGAACGCGTCGTGGACGATCGCGCCCGGCTCGATGACGGGCCGGAACGACCCTTTCTGAAAGGCGGTGTTGAAA
Source organism: uncultured Isosphaeraceae bacterium (assembly GCA_937907405.1). Lineage (GTDB taxonomy): Bacteria > Planctomycetota > Planctomycetia > Isosphaerales > Isosphaeraceae > Paludisphaera. The sequence goes on from CALCIC010000704.1 coordinate 811, forward strand.
CGGACCTCCTTCGTCTCAACATCGATCGTGCAGAGTACTTCCTTCCCGCCGGATCGATGATCGTAGTTCGTCTCCACCGAGGCCGTCACGAACGGGTGGCCGTCTATGATCTCAACGGCCTTGGCCTCCCAGGTGAAATTGGGGTGCGAGGTTGCGACGCCGGACGCGTCGTAGGCGTCGACGCGATGAGGGATCGACGTCTTCTCGTCGAGATAATAATGGAGCTTCAGCTTCACCTTGGCGAACACGGCGTCATCGAATTCATATTTTTCGCAAGTCCCCAGGGGACCTGACACGACGCCGAGGAATTTCGCGTGGTCGAGAGCCTCGTAGAGAGGAGACTTACCCACGTAGAAGAACTTGAACGGCATCGGCCTGGCCGTACCGCCGATCGCCGCTTCGTTGTCGAATGCGGGCCCGATCGCCACGGACTGCTGCTTCTCGGGATGCGCTTCCTGGTAGTGGACGACGGCGCCCTTTCGACCGTCGAAGTAGTTCTCCTGACGTCGCTGGGCGTCATCGAATAAGATATGCGTGAAGGATGAGTAGCGTTCCCCGTTCGATGTTTCGAAATACTCATAATCGGAATACTTGAAACCTCTTATTCCGAAATCTTCAGTTAACGAAACGAAATTTACTGTTTCACGCGTTTTTAGATGGATCGTCTTCCACCAGGTCATCTCCTTGGCGAGATTCTCGATGGCCTGCGCCTTGCCGCTCATGAGATCGCTCCCGGAAGTTCGTGAAGATTTAGTCGTCATCTTGTGCGTTCGCGCGGCCCGGGCCGGATGGGAATACAGTCTCTTGCTCCCGGCAGGGTCTTCCTCATCCCTCTTCCGGCGCAGAGTCTGTCTCATAAAGGGGAGGGCGAGACTCCCGCCGAGCCGGGCGGGGCGGTGAAAACCGGCTCGGCGGGAGCCTCGCCCTCCCAAAATACGTGCTTAGGCGATCGGCAGATGGAATCCCACCCGTAATCTGTTTCTCACGCCACGATGATCAACCCTCGCTTGCGCGTCGGGCTTGTATAGGGCCCGCGTGCCGCCCAGTACAAGCCCGACGCGCACTGCGAGTGGGTTTTCCTCGCCCCGCAGCCCCTGCAATGAAACGGCGGGTGCATTTTCATGCGCCGAACGCCTCATGGGAAAGACTCTCAGCAGAGTCTCGCGGCCCGAAGATCGAGAGACGGGCGCGAGCCAAGCTCATCAAAGGACCTGTTGGACCCGTGCCACGCGCTGCGGCTCATGGCGGCGGTATATCAATGCAATAGTATTTAGAAGAACAGGTGCCTATCTTTTTGCCCTCCGAACATAGGAGAGCATCGCCGCACACCTGTTCATACTCGCCGCAGCTTCCGGTGCCGGAGTAGCCCTGGCAAGTCCCCTCCTCGAGATCGCCTGGCGCATTCTCCTATCGTCGGGGACACGTGCTTGCCCGTCTCTTCTGATCCGCCATTCCTCAAAAAACCTCGCCTCCTGCTCGCGTGCCCAGCGCTTTCCATAGTGCTCGATCGGTGGTCGATGAAAACCAGCGAACCGATCCGTCGGCCATCGCGGCGTTGACCCCCTGGGGGTGGTAGGCCCGCGCGGTGAACAATCCCACGCCAGCCAGAGTCATTCGGCCGCAGTCCGGCACGGAATCGTTGGGCGGGGCCGCCACGAAGAATTCCGTATACATCGCGCCGCCCAACAGCCAGGTTCGTCCGCCGTCCAGCCTCGGCCTCGCATCCCTCGGCTGCGCCGCGCAGCTCGGCCGCCAGTCGGCCGGCGATGGGGGCCATGAGGTGTACTGCGTGGAGAACGTCCAATCGCGGAACGGCGAATATCCCCCGGTCGACGAGCCGATGGGTTTCTCGGAAAACGCCAGGGTGTTCGAGAGTCCGTCGGCGACCGCGGCGTGTCTCATGGGCTTGAGGATCACAAACATCCCGTTCCGACACTCGGCGCACGTCCCCGCGTTCGCTCTACAATTCACCGCCCCGCCCCTCCCCCCCGACAACGGGTCGCTGGGACAGGAGAAGACGCCCACAGGCCAATCCCGTACCGTCGCATTCCCAGGGTCCATCGACTCGATCAGGATCGCGGGCAGAGCGAAGTTGACCTGGTTGTAGAGCGAGTTCAATTCGAGATGGGGGAGTATACTCGAGTGAAGGGAGAACATGTTGCCCAGTCCCGAAGCCAGCTTGCCCCCCTGCCCACCCGGCGGAAACCCGTTCCATGAGTCCGCGTAGGCGTGCGAGGCCAGGGCGACCTGCTTCAAGTTGTTCGCGCAGGAGAGCCGTCGCGACGCCTCGCGCGCGGACTGAACGGCCGGAAGGAGCAAGCCGATCAGGAGGGAGACGATCGCGAGGACGACCATAACCTCGATCAACGTGAACCCTCGCGCAGCTTCGGAATTTCCACGGAAGGTGGTCATCGCGGTCCTCCGACTGCAACCCTCAGCGGCAAGCTCGTCTCGTATCGAGCGTAAAGTCCGCTGGAGGATTCCGGCCCCGGATCAAGGGTCCCGTTCCCCGAATCGATGAACTCCTGGCGGGCCTTGACGACCCCAGGAGCCTCATGCGTTTTTCCGGTCCGCCTGAGAAGCGTGGGAAGTGAGAGCAGGACCGCTCCCAGGACGACCATCGACAATTGCATTCGCGACGAAGTCATGA
>CALCIC010000705.1 GCA_937907405.1 uncultured Isosphaeraceae bacterium
GCCCACCACGGGGCGCCCGCGCCGGGCGAGCAGTAGCCGTACAGGCCCTCGGCCCGGCCGCTGACCTGCACCACCGCCAGGGCCGCGTTGAGCATGAATCCGCCGATCACCGCCCCCCAGACCAGGTACAGCTTCCCCAGCCGGTCCGTGTAGTGCGACGTGCACCAGAAGATCGCCAGGCAGGCCGTCGCCGGCACCAGCCAGTGCAAGGTCGCCGCGCGGTCGAGGGTGGCCGGCGACCGGATCGGCGGGGCTTCGGCGATCTCCGCGTCGGCGTCGTCGGCGTGGACCAGATCGGGCAAGACCCCTCGGGCGTACGCCGCGCGGGCGGCCGGCGAGAGTCGTTCGGCCAGCCGGCCCGGCAGCGGCGCCATCTGCACCACCGCAAGGCCCAGGGCCGCCAGGCCGAGCAGCCCCAACGGCGTCTTGAGGATCGGCGTCCGACCGATCAACAGATCTTGAAACAACTTTAGGAGCACCAGGACGGCGACGCCGGCCGCCAGGCCGGGGCGGAACCACCAGGCGGTCCCGCCGAAGCCCAGCGTCGCGCCCAGGATGACCGCCGCAAGCAGCCAGCCGACCAGCCGGTCGCAGGTCGCCAGGAGTTTTTGTCGCGTGTTCAAAGGTGTTGCTCCGACTCGTCTCGTCTCAGCGCGAGGACGAGGCCGTCATGAGGACCGTCTCTTCTTCGTCGGGTTCATGGTCCGTCGTCTGGGCCGCCGCCGGGGCCGGCGCGGTCAAGGCCCGGTCGCGGCGCGGGGAGGCGCCGACCGGGGCCGGGGGGTAGCCGTAGCTCGACCAGTTCTTGACCCCTTCGCTCAGGCTGTTGACGATCACGCCGGCGATCTCGACCTGCGACTGTTCCAGGACCGCCTTGGCCCGTTGCAGGGTCATGATCTGGTGGACCCCCGCGCGGACGACCAGGACCGAGGCGTCGACCATCCGGCCTAGGACCCGGCAGTCGGCCATGCCGAGCACCGCCGGGCCGTCGAGGATCACCCGGTCGTAGTGGTGCGACAGGGCCGTGAGCAACTGGCGAAGCTCAAGCGTGCCGAGGATCTCGATCGGCACGTCGCGAGGGTCGCCGGTGGGGATGAAGTCGAGGTTGTGCAGGTCGGTCCGGCGGAGCGTCTCCTGCCAGGGGGCCGCGCCGCGGAGGACGTCGACCAGGCCCAACCGCTCCTCGTCGTCGGGGTCGGCCGGGAAGACGTCGTTGAGGCTGGGGCGGCGGAGGTCGACGTCGAGCAGCAAGGTCCGCTCGCCGGCCCGGGCGCAGGTGGCCGCCAGGTTCAAGGCCGCGGTGCTCTTGCCGTCCCCCGCCTTGGCGCTGGTGACCAGAAGGCTGACGATCGGATCGCCCCGATCGGCCACGCCGAGCAGGCTGGCCCGGACGTTGCGGAACGCGTCGGCCGCCAGCGAGTCGGGCGCGGCCGGCGTCCACAGATGGCCGCCCCGATGCGTCAGCGCCGTCCGGGTGATCCTCGGCACCACCCCCAATAGCGGCGTCGCCAGCCCGTGGCTGACGTGTTCGGGTATCCGCACCGAATGGTCGAGATGCTCCAGCGCGAACACCAGGGCGAAGCCCAGGCCGAAGCTGACGATCAGCCCCATGACGATCGAGGTCAGCCGGTTCGGCTTGATCGGCACGGTCGGCTCGACCACGTTGTCGGGCGCCCGCACCGGCTCCTTCTGCGATTTGGTCAGGATCTCGAACGAGGCGATGTCGCGCTCCAACTGGGCGATCTTCAATCGCGCCTGCTGACGGTCCTCCATCAGCCCGATGAACTTCTGATGGTCGGGCATCGCCGCCTGCATCGCGGCGAGCATCGACTGGTGTTCGGCCTGGTCCTCCTCGATCTCGTGCATCGACTTTTCGAGGATCATCTCCGAGGGGTCGGAGGCCATCGTGGTCTTGAACGAGTCCATCCCTCGAAGCTCGTCGATCTCGGCCATCACCTCTTCGAGCTGCCCCGCGAACTCCTTGGCGGCGGGATCGCTGTTGAACTTGCGGGCTTTTTCCTTGACGTGTTCAAGTTGTTTTATGAGCTGGCGCTTCTGCATCTGGAGCGCGGCCAGGCGTTCGTCGCGAGCGGTCGTCGCCGGGCCGCCCGATTCGCCCCGGGGGTAGAGCTGGGCGATCAGCATCTTCTGGCTCAGCTCGTCGATCCGGGCCTGCTTCTGGGCCAGCTTCTGGCCGAAGCTGTCGTACCGCATTTCCAGGATGTTCTTGCCGCCGGGGCCGATCGAGCCGGTGTTCTTGAGCTGGGCGTACATCGCCTTCTCCAGCTCGGCGGCGTCCTTCTTCAGCTTGTCGAGGTTCTGGTTGGCGAACTCGATGGTCGAGGCGAGCTTGTCGTGGCTCTCGGTGTGGGCCATCAGCTTCAGCTCTTCGAGCAGCCCTTCGAGCAGCCGCTTGGTGAGCGCCGGGTCCTTGCCGTCGAGCGTCACGAAGTAATACATGTTCGTCTTGCCGAACGGCTTGACGTTGATGTGGTCGACGATCAGCTCTTGCGCCGGGTCGTCGAGCATCGCCAGCTCGGGGGCGAGCCGGGCGTTGCCGACGACGCGCTCGGCCATCCCCTTGCTTTGGAGCCGCGCCACCATGTTGGGGGCGTACTTCTCGTGCATCGACGGATCGCCCCGGCCGAGGTCGCGCGACACCAACGTCGAGAGGATCGGGTCGAGCTGGGGCGCTTCGATCAGGATCTCGGCGCGGGCCTGGTAGATCTTGGGCTGCCGCAGCGCCAGGATCGAGAAGACGATCGACAGCGGCGCCGCGACGGCCAGGATCAGCCAGAACCGCCGTCGGGCGGCCCCCAGGTAATGGCCGGGGGTCTTGACCGCCGAGGGGTCCGGCGCGTGGGGCGCGGCGAAGCCCTGGGGGGACGGCCGATACGGCGCCGCCGCGCCGCCGCCGTACGGGTTCAGGGCCGGGCTGCCGGCCGCGTCGGGTCCGCGATAGGGGGCGATTCCATCCATGGTCGTCTCCGTCTCCGTATCGGTTGCTGGGACGGTCATCTACGGGCCAGACCGGCGGGACCGGCGATCGGCGGCGAAACCCGAGGCCGCGACGGCTCGGCCTCGCGCGGCCCTCGGGTGAACATCGACTTCAAGGGGAACGGGGCGCGCGCCCCTCCGGCGGCCTCCGGCGCGGCTTCCGGTTCGGGCTCGACCGTCTCGGGCGCCTCGTCGACGGCCAGTTCCTCCAGGCGTTCGCCCAGGCTCTGTCCCAGGCGGTTGAGATAGCGGAATACGATGTCGGCCGCGAGCGTCATCTCGCGCCCGAGGTCGACGCCGATCGTGATCGACGGCCCCTTGGCGCTGGGGAGGCGGAACACCGCCTCGCAGCCGGCGAGGTCGCCGTCGGCGGCTTCATTGAGCACCCGGGTCTCGCTCCAGGCGGGTTGGTCGCATTCGATCCGGATGCGGTCGCAGCCCAGCGTCTCGGCGGTGCGCTCCC
>CALCIC010000706.1 GCA_937907405.1 uncultured Isosphaeraceae bacterium
CCAACATCGGCTTCTACCTCAAGCGGAAGATGGGCGGCAAGCACAACTTCCTCTTCGGCCTGACCAACGAGGCGTTCGGCTACATCCTCACCAAGGTCGACTTCCAGAGCTTCCCGCGCTACGACTACGTCTCCCGAACCTCCCTCGGCGAAATGACCGGCGAGATCCTGATCAAGAACGCCCTTGAAATGGTGGATGAGGCGTCCCATGCCGCGCGCTGAGGCCGCGCGTCTCGACCGGCGGGTTCCGACGACGACCGAAACGAAGCCTGCGGCGATTTCGACGGCAAGAAGAAGCTTCGACCGTGAGACCGACGATCTTGGTTCCGTTCAATTCGGGGTCTTCAGGAGTGTCACGGGAACGACGACTCTCTTGACGTCGGGACGGTTGACGTCCATCGCAATACTGGTGCTCACGTCATGATTTGACACGCGTGGGGTCAATACGAAATTGAGCCGCGAGTTGGTCCGGGATTGCAGAGTGATCCCGAACCGTGACTCGTCCACGGCGTTGGGTACGGCCTCAAGCTGAAAACCCGGGTCCGACGCCACGACCGAAAAATGCAACTCGGGGACGTCGAGAGGGGAGTTGACGCGATAATTCGAGCCCGCCGTCCCCGACGATACGGAGAGGCCGTCCCATGGGCACAGGAAAGTCGAGACGACGCTCGTCATGACGGTGTGATTGGCTTCGGCGCCCCGCGTCAGTCCACTGGCCGAATGTAAGAGGCTGTCCGGGAAGTCCGGCTCGCCTACAAGAATGGTCTGAGTCCGAAATGAAGCATGTCTTGCAATGCAAGACGTCGGTCCCACGGGTCGTGGAGTGCGGCGGCTTGCCGCCGCTTCCAACACGCATTACGCGCGGGAGCAAGCTCCCGCACTCCACAGGGCGAACGGTCGAGTCCCAGCGGCGAACTGCGCAACCCATCAGGAAACCGCTCTAGGAGTCCGATCACCCCGAGTACCACGAGGGCCTCGACGAGCGTGAAACCCTTCAGCCGATGAGGGATCACATCGTTCCTCATCATACTTGAAGAATCCGATGTGGATGTCATGCGACAACGCCCAAACAATCCGTCAGGACCCCCTCTTTCGCAGGTACGCCGCCGCAATGAGGACGAAGGTCGACGCGGCTAGTATGGTGGTCGCGACGAGAGATCGTTCCGGTTCGCGACCCGCGACGAGTGGATTCGCGGGAACCTTCGACGCCCCGGGGGGCGTTGACGGGAGTTCATACTTGGCTCGAAACGCCTCCCTGCCTTTTAAACCTCCTTGAATGTGATTCTTACCCTTGGTCTGGTCGACGATGAAAGTTCCCTCCACCAGATTAGGGGGTCCGAACAACTCGGGCGCCACGCCGCGATTGATGGCTGCGGAACGTACCTCGAACCGCGAGTCGTGCTCGCCCGTGTCGCGCACTTTGTGAATCGTCCCCGCGGCCGGGAAGAAATGGCCGTTTTCTTTCAAGAAGCGAGTGACTTGGATGCGATAGGCGCCGCTCGTCCCGATCTCCACCTCGCGCGGAAGCCAATCGTGTTCCGGGTCCAGCGTGCACTTCACAGGATTGTTCGGGTATCTAAAACTGAATCGAATCGAGTACGTTTTTCCTCCGTCGGGGTTTTCCTCGATCAGCAGGTCCGCGCCCTCGTCAAGATGACGATGCAAGGGGGCGCCGCCCGGCATGATGAGCCAGAGGATGGTGTCCATCGGGCCGACGTAATGCTCGGGGCGGCTCGCGGAATTCATGATGTTGATCGTCTTCGAGACCTCGGGGCGTCCTTCCAGCGCGGCGCCCTGGTAGGTTTTGAGCCCGTCGGTACGGGTGTTGGCGGCGACCACCTTCTCGCCTGTTCGCGTGGTCTGAACCACCTTGACCGACACCTTCCCGCCGGCCGCAACGGCGATGTGATGCTCCTCGATGAGCACCTCGCCGCGCTCATCGTATGACTGCAACCGATCCATCTTCGCTTCGATCGAATCGATGGATTCCCACCACCGGGCGATCGCGTCGCGAATCGACGTCCTTGAGATTTCCGCGCCCCCCGCCCGGGTCGAAAGGCCGAGGCTCATGAGAACAACACCTCTCAGCAGCGGAAGGCTGATTCTCATTTTAAATCTCGCCTCATGGTGGAGAGCGAAGTTCGACAGATCCCGACGACCGCCTGGCTGCTCGAACGGGGACTGGCCGAAAGGCATGTCGAAAGGTCGAAGTCGAATCTCAATCGAGGTGCATGATTTCCAAATACGATTAGACTTGTCGCGTGATCTTATCGACGGTGAGAATCCCGGTCAAACAAAGGGTTCGAGAAGTATCCGGCCTCCGGCCCATGCTGATCGCTTCGGAGGAAAACCCAGAGGCGCTTCCTGTGCCGCAGGGCAAGGCCGCGCGTCGAACGTGGAAGAGGTCGGGCCGCTCTTCGGCGCCAGGAGAGTGGTTGTGGAATGTCGTGTTTCCCGGCGCCGAGACGCTCGTCGGGGGCTTGGAGATCGCCCTTCCGCGCGGCCCCTGCTTCAGAGGTGGCCCATAAGTATGTAGTCGTGCTTGCCTTTCATGAACGACTTCCCCCGCTCGAACTGGGGGCTTGGGGAGGTCGAGACGATGTTGATCTCCTGCGAACCGACGTGCTTGGCGGCGCCGGGCTTCTTCTGCATCGCCAGAAGTTCCAGGTCGCCGTGCCATTCGTCGAGGACGATGAGATGGACGCCGTCCGTGTAGACGTTCCTCATCACGCCGTTGAAGTTCGTCTTGAAGCTCGTCCTGCGGAACGTCTTCTGGACGAATTCCTTCCACAAGGCTCTCATCTGCTCCTGGTCGTAATCCGGGATGCGCTGGCTCATGACGCCACCTCATGCCTGCCAAGGCTGGTCGAACGCGTTCACGGACCGCATCGTACCATGGGGAAACCCGGCGTCCGTTCGATTTTCCTCGGCTTTCGACTCGTCGTCCGCTGGATGCTCCATCGCCGACACGACGAACCCCCGTTCCGCCGGCAGCGGACCTCCGATCAACGAGGACACGCGGGGGCCTTCGCGTCGGCCTGGTTCCAGGGCATGCGGGCCAGCATCATCCCCATGCCGCAGGTGTCCGTGAGCCCCGCGAACACCAGGCCGGCCCCGACGAAGGCGGAGAGGCCGAGGAAGGCCGGGTGGACGAAAGCCCCCAGCGCCGTGCCGAGCACGACCAGCGATCCGGCGGCGATTCGCACCTGCCGCTCCAGAGACATCGCCTTCTTGCCCCGGACGACGGGGAGGCCCGCCTGCTCCCAGGCCGTCGTGCCCCCCTCGACGTTGACGACGTTGGAAAACCCGGCGGCCTGGAACCGCTCGGCCGCCTGTCGTCCCCGGCCTCCCGACCGGCAGATCACGTACAGCTGTTCTTCCCCCCCTCCGTTTCGGGCCTCCATCACGGCGATCGGGTCGAGCCGGTCCAGAGGGACCGATTGTGCGATCTCGGCGTGGATTTCCCGATACTCCACTGGGGTCCGCACGTCGATCAGATCAACGGTCTCCCCGCGCTGACGCAAGTCGTCAAGCGCCCTCGGCGTGATCGTCTGGATACTCATTTCCTCGTCCTTCCGTCATTGTGCCGAATGACCGAGCGCCCCACCCGCCTAGGGCCTGAGATCGGCGTCACCGCGTTTCCGCATGGGGGGGAGCGGGAAGATCGTCTGCGCGGGGCGGTCCTTCGGTCGGTCTCAATTCCTCAGCGGCGGAGCGCGGCGACGCCGCGCACGAACCGCTCATTCAGGTGGGCACGCCCATGCGGGGCAGCACCCAGCGAGCCATCACGAACCACAGGGCGATCACCGCCACCGGCAAGAGCCAGTCGTACATCGATTTCCTCCTCACGGCAGATGCTTCCTTTCAGGAAAAGCCGTGCTATAATATTCTTTGAAGCACTAACAACTGTATTACTGGTTGATTGATTAATCAATACATGGCCGCCGCGATCCCCGACGAATTCCTGGACCTGATGGCCGAGAAGTTCCGCATGCTGGCGGACGCGACCCGGCTGGCGATCCTCCGTTCCTTGATGTCGGGGGAGCGAAACGTCACGCAGGTGGTCGACGAGACCGGCAGGAACCAGGCCAACGTCTCGAAGCATCTGAAGATGCTGGCCGAGGCGGGGTTGGTGGCCCGTCGCAAGGAGGGATTGCAGGTCTTCTACAGGCTGAACGATCCGCTTGTGGAGAGGCTCTGCAAGCTGGTCTGCGAGACGATCGTCGAGGAGGCCCAGAAGGACCTGGACCGCCAAAAGAGGCTGCTCGACGGCTGGAGCGGCAGGAATCCGGGGGCGGCTTAACGGATCGGACCTGTCGCGGCGGTTCAGCGAACCTCGTAGAGGTCTTGCTCCATGCCCATCGCCGTCGGCCGGCCGAGGACGCCGGCTTCGACCCAGGCGGCGAATCGCTCGGGGGTGACGTAGTCGGTGAAGCCGTAGCCGGCCGGGTGGCGGTGCCGCTCGATCTCCTTCCAATCGACGTAGACGTGGGTGACGCCGCGGTCGTGGAGGATGCGGCGGACCTCCTCGGGGGGGTGGTCGGCGGCGAGGGTCTCGATCGTCTCGGGGTTGAAGACCGTGTTGTACAGGATCGGGTGGTTGAGGTGGTAGACGGCCGCCTGGCCGACGAGGAGGATCCTGGCGTCGGCTGGGAGCCGGGCGTCGGTCGCGGTCAGGGGGGCGTTGAGCCGGCGCGGGACGTCGTGTCGGAGGTACGCGAGGTCGCCGGTCCATTCGTTGAGCCCCGCGAGCGCGGTCGACGCATAGGCGAGGTTGGTCGTGACCGCCAGCAGGAGCACGCCGCCTCGGATGATCCGCCAGGCCTTCGACCTCGACCAATCCGCCCCCAGGCCGGCCATGACCGCCGCCGCGGGGAGCATCGGCAGCCAGAACCGATCGAGCCGGTGCGTCAGCAGCCACCAGGTCGCGAATACGTACGCCAGGTACGACCCCAACCAGAGGGCCGCCTTCCGGGTTCGGGGTTTCAGGAAGGCGAGGGGGGCGAACGCCAGGTACAGGGGGGACTGCCAGTCGGAACGACCGGCCACGTCGACGATCGCGTGCCACAGGTGGGCCGTCGAGATCGGCCTCGGGCCGTGGGCGTTCGTCCATTGCGCCTCGCGCGCGGGGGTCCAGTCGCGACCGCCGAAGACCCGCCAGGCCAGCGGGTAGACGGGATTGCCCGTGTCGATCACGTTCCTGATCATCCAGGGGGCCATGACGATCGACCATCCCAGAACGAAGCCCAGCACCGGCCGCGGCGACCGCCGGCGCGCGGAGTCGACCGCGCTCAAAACGCCCCAGGGTACGACCGCCGAGAGGATCGCCGTATACTTGCAGGCCATCGCGCCGCCGGCCAGCAGTCCGAGCAACCCCCAGAACCGATCCCTCGGCGCGTCGTCGTCGTTCCATCCCCGGACCAACGTCCAGAGCAGGGCGGCCTGGAAGTAGCAGAGCGGCCCCTCGACGTAGGCGATGACGCCGAGTCGGTAGATCCAGGGCGTCGTCAGGTAAACGATCGCCGCCAACCGCCCAGCGCAAGGAGAGCCCAGCCGCGAGGCCGTCCCGGCGATCAGGACCGCCGCCATCGGCGCGTAGAGCGCGACCAGGAACTGACCGACCAGCCCCCCCCACCACCAGTCCCCCATCACCTCCATGCCGATCAGGTGGAGCATCTCCACGCCGAAGGGCATGCTCGTGTAGACGTTGTGCGGCAGGAACCCGATCCGGCCGTTCTGGAAGTATTCCTTGGGCCCCTGAAGGTGGTACTCCAGGACGTCGAAGTCGATCGCCGGCAACATCGAGCCCAGCATCATCATCAACAGGAACGGCGAGACGATCAGGAGGGCGGCCACCGTTCCGGTCTCGGCGCGCGACCGTTCCCACGTCCAGAACCGCGAGCGCGCGACCCCCGCCGCGGCCGCGACTCCGAGGCCGATTCGAAAGACCCAGGGGAAGAGCAGCCCCAGGCGGCCGAGGATCAAGGCGGCCAGGCCCAGTGCGACGGTCCCCAGCCCGAAGTCGAGGGCCAGCCGCTCGGTGAAACCAGGGGAAAGGCCGGCGCGGAGCCGGCGGCGGATCAGGTCTCCCAGGCCGAGCGCGGCGAGCGCGATCAGGCCGGCGGCTCCGACGATCGGCAGCCGCTGGGGGAGGTTCTGGACCTGGAGATCGGAAGAGCACACGTCTGAACTCCAGTCACCTTGTAATCTCGTAT
>CALCIC010000707.1 GCA_937907405.1 uncultured Isosphaeraceae bacterium
CGCTGCTTTTTTTGGCGTTCGCGCGGTTGGCCTGGAGTTGGGCTTCGGTGGGCATGGGTGCGGTCTCCGGTCGTTGGATGAGAGCGGTTTTGGGGATTGCGCGGCTCGGCGGGCGCATCGCCCTCCCGGATCATGGGGGACGATCGTGCCTTCATAAGAATGATCCGCGGAAACGACCGAGGATTTTCAGCAATTCCAATGAGCGGAAGTTTTCCGGCGCGAGTTTGCCGGTTGCAGCGACGGCGACGAGGGCGTTCTCGCCGTCGAAAGCGTGTTGCGTCCCATGAATAATCGGTTGCAGCGGCGATGGGTACTTGCACGCATTACCCTGTTGGTTTTACGATCGAGGTCCCTTTCGTCCTCCCATCCAGAGAAGAGCGAGGCCCTCGGGCGATCACGCCGATTTCAGGCGAGGAGAAGATTGATGAGCGACGCGCAACGCGATTTTTCGAAGCTCGGATTCGCGAAGACGTACGTCCTGCCGGCCGTGCTCGTCTTCCTGATCCCGATCGTCTCGCTGTTCTTCTTCCTTCATGCTCAGGGGCGGTTCAACGCCGGGGCGAGGGAGTCGATCCTGGCTCAGTTGGAGGCGGACCCGTCGATGCCGGCCGATCGGAAGGCGGCGGAGGTCGCGTTCTTCAAGGCGCATCCGATGTCCGAACTGCTGACGAGGACGTCGATCGGCGAGGGCCTCGACGCGACGACGCGGTTTCATTACGCGACGTTCCGGTGGATGATCCGGCTGGCGGTGCTTTCGATCGTCGGCGGGGTCGCGGTGTTCGCGCTCGCGGGCGTTTGCGTCCTGGTCTCGCGGCGGTCGCAGCGGGCCCAGTACCTGAGCTTGTCGGTCGGCTGGCAGGTCTTGCGGATCTACAGCGCGATCCAGACGGTCGTCCAGGGGGCGATGGTGCTGGCGCTTTCGTTCTGGGTCACGGCGTTGTGGTTCAACGTCTATTCGGTGAAGCTGATCGGCGTGGCCGCGCTGCTTGCGTTGGGGGGCGCGGCGGCCGTGCTCAAGGCGATTTTCACGAGGCCCAGGACCGGCCTGGAGGTCGAGGGGCGGGTGCTCGACCAGGCGTCGTCGCCCCGGTTGTGGGAGGAGTTGGACGCGATTTGCGCCCGGGTCGGCACGGCCCGGCCCGATCAGGTGATCGCGGGGATCGACGACAACTTCTTCGTCACCGAGGCGCCGGTGACCGTCGACGGCGCGACCTACGGGGGGCGGACGCTTTACGTCAGCCTCGCGCTGTTGAAGCAGATGCGGGGCGCGGAGGCCGACGCGGTGCTGGCGCACGAGATGGCGCACTTCAGCGGGGCCGACACGCTGTACTCCAAGAAGACCGCGCCCTTGCTGGCGCGGTATGCGGCGTACTTGCAGGCGCTGTATGAGAACCCGATCGCGCGGCCGGTCTTCTACCTGATGCACTGCTTCCGCGCCCTGTTCGAGCTGTCGCGGGGCGAGCAGAGCCGGGGGCGCGAGTTCCGGGCGGATCGGATCGCGGCGGAAGCCACGTCGCCGCGCGACCTCGCCGGCGCGTTGTTGCGGATCTCGGCGTACGCGGACTTCCGGGGCAAGGTCCAGCAAGAGTTGTTCGACAAGGAATGCGTCCTGGAGGCCGCGAACATCTCGGGGAGGCTGGAGCAGGGGTTCCACCAGCACGCGCTGGCGTTCGTCGCGCGGCCGGACCTGGGCGAGATCGAGACGGCGCACCCGTTCGACAGCCATCCGCCGATGGCCCAGCGGCTGGAGGCCGTCGGCGCGCCGATCGGGTCCCAGGACGCCGAGGCGCTCGCGACCGCCCCGGCCGATCGTCGCTGGTACGACGCGGTCGACGACGCCGAGGCGATCGAGCGCGGCCAGTGGGAGCGGTTCGAGGAGCGGTTCCGGGCGTTCCACGAGGAGATGCTGCCGTATCGGCTTCTGCCGGCGACCGACGAGGAGCGCGCGATCGTCGTCAAGGCGTTCCCGGCCGTCGCGATCGAGGGGAAGAAAGGGACGCTGGAGCTGGATTGCGACGGGATGTCGTACACCGCCTGGCCGGGCCGGGTCGCGTATTCGGAGATCACCGGGCTCTCGCTGAACGACGACGTGCTGCGGGTCGACTACGACCGCGACGGGAAGCAGAAGGCCAAAATCCCGATGAAGACGTTCGCCGCGCGGCAGCAGGAGGCGCTCCAGGCGGTCAATCGCTACTACGTCCGCGCCGCCAGCGCCGCGGCGCACCACAAGGAGGCGGCGGCGCAACCCGCCGAGGAATGACGCGGGAGGGTCCGGCGCGAGCCCCCGGGCCGCTTGAACGGGGCGGGGGGGGGCCGTAAGATGCCAGAAGGCGACATCGAGAACTTCCAACGACTCGTCCGGCTCGACCGCGAGCGCCGGGGCGTTTCCCTTCCTCTCCGCTCCGATCCGCCCGGACGGCATCTGAAAAGGAGTCTGCATGGCCACCGTCACCAAGCCGCGCAAGAAGGCGTCCTCGTCGCATCAGACCAAGATGTTGATCGACGGCAAGTTCCGGGACGGCGCGAGCGGCAAGACGTTCGCGACGATCAACCCGGCGACGGAGAAGGAGATCGCGCAGGTCGCCGAGGGGTCGGCCGCCGACGTCGACCTGGCGGTGAAGGCCGCGCGGAAGGCGTTCGACTCCGGCCCCTGGCGGACGATGGACGCCCGCGACCGAGGCCGGCTGATGTACAAGCTGGCCGACCTGATCGAGCTGCACATCGACGAACTCTCCGAGTTGGAGTCGCTCGACAACGGCAAGCCGCTCAAGGAGAGTCGCAACGGCGACCTGCCCTTGGTCGTCGATTGCTTCCGGTACTACGCCGGCTGGGCCGACAAGCTCGCCGGCCGGACGATCCCGATCCGGGGGGACTACTTCTGCTACAGCAAGCGCGAGCCGGTGGGGGTGGTCGGCCAGATCATCCCCTGGAACTTCCCGCTTTTGATGATCGCCTGGAAGTGGGGCCCGGCGCTGGCGGCGGGATGCACGGTCGTCCTCAAGCCGGCCGAGCAGACTCCCTTGACGGCCCTCCGCCTGGGCGAGCTGGTGATGGAGGCGGGGTTCCCCAACGGGGTGGTCAACATCGTTCCCGGGTTCGGCGAGACCGCCGGGGCGCCGCTGGTGGCGCACAAGGGGGTGGACAAGATCGCGTTCACCGGCGAGACGACGACCGGCAAGCTGATCATGAAGAGCGCGGCCGACACCATGAAGCGGGTGACGCTGGAACTCGGCGGCAAGAGCCCGAACATCGTGTTCGCCG
>CALCIC010000708.1 GCA_937907405.1 uncultured Isosphaeraceae bacterium
TTGTATCAGGTGGCCTTGCGGACCGCAGCGCTTCACCGAATCCCCCACATGAGCCGCCGTTCTTTCGACGACGGGCTCGCACTTCCCTTCAAGTCGCCGACTGCTTGCGCGACTGGATCTCCGCGATTACGCCGAGAATCGCCTCCGTCGCTTGCTCTCCCGGCAGCCGCGCGACGGCCTGGTTCTTGAGCGTCCGGAGCCGTTGTTCGTTTCTCAGGACGCCTTCGTGGTAGAGGAAGACCGCATCCTCGATCAAGGTCGCGAATTCGGGATCGCTCAGGTCGTTCCCGCCGATTCGCTCGGAGTAGCGCTGGAATCGCCGACGGAGCTGTTGGTTCTTTCGGCGGCACTCGACGCAATGCACGCAGTCGGCACTGATGTAAAACCCGAGAACCTCATACCAGTACCGCTGTTCACGCGCGAAGAAGATGAACGGACGTCCGCAAGCCCGGCAGGGACGACGTATGTCCATGTACCAGGAGCGTGGGCACGCCGTGTAATTCTGCCGGGATGCATCCGCCGGGATGGCTGAATCGGGAAAGACCGTCACCTCGGTCACGAAGCTTCCCCAGGACGACCTCAACACCAAAGGCCGGGGGTCCTCGTTCGCGATGGCTGGGTCCGGGAAGACGATCACATCGGTCCTGAAGTCGCCCAGGGACGGACTCAAGACCAGAGGCTGCGGCGCCTTGATTCCGGATGGAACGCTCCGACTGCCGAATCTCGGGTGCGGCACGACGTCGGCCGCCGGCGTGTTGGGTTTCCCCGGAAGCTCCGACATGAACGAACGCTCCTCACTGATTCGTGGAAAATCACGCGAACAGCCGCATCCCGCGACGCTTCGGGCGGTTGGTGTGTTCAAGGGGCAGGAGGCGGCTTTCGGCCGACCGCATCTCGTGGCCGTGGCCGGTCGTGAACGACCGGCGGGGGAGCTTCAGGCTTTCGGCCTCGTCGTGGTCCTGGTCGCGCGAGCAAAGGGGAAGCGCGATCTCGGCGACGCGGCGGCCCATGACCAGCATGAAGACGGCGTAGGGCAGGGGGGCGTCGGCGTCGATCCGCCTTGAGAGCGAGACCCAGGGAACGTCGTAGGGGACGTGCAGACGGTAGACCAGGCAGCCGGTCCCCTCGAACAGCGAGCTGTCGAAGTCGTGGTCGGGGTTGCCGATCCATTCGAGCGTGTCGTTGAACAGGGCGAGTTCCCGCGCCGGGGCGATCTGGATCGCCATCCGGACCATCGCCTTGAACGCGCCGATGGAGACGGTCGCCGCCGGGGTCGAGTCCTCGGCCGGGGGCGGATCAAGCGCCCGCCAGAACGCCTCGAAATCGACGTCGATGGTCGTCGCGAACTGCTTGTGGCACTCGTCGCAGATCTCGGCGGAGTAGAGCGTGGTCGCCGCGACGGCGTGGGGCACGATCAATCGGGGCCGCTGGAACTTGGTCCGGGGGGCGCTCCGCTCGCAAAACCGGCACCGCGGCTGCGCGGCCGAGCCCACGACCACGGGTTCGGTCGACGCCAGCGGGTACTCGGCGGCCGGCCGATAGTTCTGCTGGAACGCCAGGTCCATCTCGGCGGCGGCCCAGTCCTCGTGGTCGTGGCCGTGCGCCCAGCCCCGTCGCTCCCAACGCTCGTACGCCGCGTGCTGAATTTCTTCCCATGCAGGAAACATCGCGCGATCCCTCGACTTCGACTCGGCTCGATACGTCCGAGACCGCCCTGAGTCAGAACGGCCCGCTTCCAAGCCACCATCTTAAACGGATCGGCGATTTCGAGAAAGCTCGACCCGACGGCCGGAACCGCGCCGCGCGCCTCTTGACGCCCGGCTCGGGTCGTGATTACATTAGGGACTCACAATTTGGCGCGCATCTTATCCAGAGTGGCTGAGGGAAGGGCCCTACGACGCCACAGCAACCGGTTCATCATCAAGGTGAATGCTGGTGCTAACTCCTGCCCCGCGTGGGTTCGCCGAGCGAACCCGTTGAGGGGACAGATAAGATGGTCTTCGACGTCCGGCGCAAGCCGCAATCGGCGTTGAACCTTCTTATCATCGCCCTTCTCATCTGGTTCGTCCCGCATCGCCCCTCTGGCTCTGATTTGCGTCCACTCGATCGCAATGGGGGTCATACTGGTGGCTGTTGAACTGGTGACGGGTCTGAAGTGTCGACTCTGCGGCAAGCTCTACCCCAAGGAAGCGCTCAACTTCTGCACCGACGACTTCGGGCCGCTGGAAGTCGCGTACAATTACGAGGCCGTCGGCCGAAGCTTCACGCGAGCGGCGATCGCGACGCGGCCCAAGACCATGTGGCGGTATCACGAGCTGCTGCCGATCGACGGCGAGCCGACCGTCGGCCGCCACGTCGGCTGCACCCCCCTGATCCGCGCCGACCGGCTGGCCCGGGCGCTGGGCGTCGCCGAGCTTTACATCAAGAACGACGCGGTCAATCATCCGTCGCTGTCGTTCAAGGACCGGGTCGTCG
>CALCIC010000709.1 GCA_937907405.1 uncultured Isosphaeraceae bacterium
AGACTAGGGAGACGCTTCGGGTTTCCGGCAGTTGAATTTCCAGCGACCGTCCCTTTCGCCAGGGTTGCAACGGTTGCATGGGATTTTACAATAGGTCGGCGCGGGTTCCATCCTCGGTTCATGGATTTCACCGAAAGGTCTTCTCCGCCAATGCTTGGGCATCGTGCGATTGGAGCGGCGAGCGTTTTGTGCCTGGCGGTCGGCGTCGTGCACGGCGGCGACTTCGAGACCCTGGTCTTGAAGGACGGTCAGCGCGTGACCGGCGACGTCGTCGCGGAGAAGTCGAACGCGGTTTACGTGGATCTGGGCTACGACCTGCTGCGGGTGCCCAAGGACCAGATCGCGCGGCGCGCCAAGGTCGACGACGAGGCGGCCTTGGGCGGGCCGTCGGCGACCGTGGCGGGGGTCGTCAACGATCCGTCGGGGCTGTTCACGACGGGGCTGCTGAAGGCGTCGGCGGTCAAGGAGCTGGTGGCGAAGTTCGGCGAGGCGGTGATCTCGATCGAGACCCCTTCGGGCAAGGGCTCCGGGTTTCTGATCAACGACGCGGGCTACGCCATCACCAACGCCCACGTGATCGAGGGGGAGACCCGGATCTCGGCGATCCTCTATCAGAACCTTTCCGGCGGTTTGACCAGGCGGCGGATCGACGACGTCGAGATCATGTCGATCAACCCGTTCTTCGACCTCGCCCTGATTAAACTGCCGTTGCCGGAAGACCTGAAACCGAACCACGTCGTGCTGGGTAATGGAGAAGACGTCAACACCGGCGATTCGGTGTTCGCGGTCGGCAACCCGCTGGGGCTTGAGCGGACGGTGACCCAGGGGATCGTCAGCAGCCGAAGTCGGAACCTGGAAGGACAGCTTTACTTGCAGACGGACACCGCGATCAACCCGGGGAATTCCGGGGGGCCGCTGTTCAATCAGCGAGGGGAAGTGATCGGCGTGACCAGCCGCGGAGCGCGGGCCGACATGGCGGACAACCTCGGTTTCGCGATCCCCGTGGCGTACGTCAAGGACTTCCTCCGCCATCGCGAGGCCTTCTCGTTCGACAAGACCAACCCCAACAGCGGCTACCGCTACCTTGATCCGCCCCGTCGCGTGCGCCGGGAGAACCCCGTGGGGCTGTCGTCGGCCCAGACCGCCAAGGACAAGGACAAGGACGAGGACGAGGTCGAGAGCCGCGCCGACGGCCCGAAGCCGAAATCCTGAGGCGGTCCGGAGCCGCCCCTCGGCGTGCTTCCTCCGGTCGCCTCGATCGAGCGCCAACACTGTAAGAGCAGGATCAAGACGGAATTCAGATTCAGCAGGAAAAGGCTCGTCGGTCACCGCCGACGATGCGCCAAGCTTGGAGCGTGGCGTGCAAGAGGTCGACGACCGGGAAGGGTCGTCGGTGGGTCGATTTTCCTCGGTCGGTGAACCGTGGCGTGCCAGGAATGGAGTGACAGTGATGCCTAAGGCCAAGCGGGCGATTCCTCGCCTCGCCCTCGTCGGATGGCTGGGACTGACGGGTCTCGTGGGACTGCAAGCGAATCTCGCACAGGCCGCGGCGCCTCCGGAGCGCGTGCTCCCGGATTCGACCATCTTCTTCGTCAAGATCAACGACGCCGTCAAATTCCGCGAGGCGTTCCGCGAGAGCCAGTACGGACGGCTCTGGAACGACCCGGCCCTTGGGCCGATCCGCGCCGACCTCGCCGACAAGCTCAAGTCCACCAGCGACACGATGAAGGACAAGGTGGGGGTGACGCTCAACGAGCTCATCGAGCTGCCCCAGGGCCCCGTCGTCGTCGCGGCGGTCGCCCAGGACGATCCGGCCATTCCCGTGTCGATCGCGATCATCGCCGACGCCGGCGCGAACGCCGAGAAGATGGCCGAGGTCATGACTCGGAGCAACAAGCAGGCCGAGCAGAACGGCGCCAAGATCAACACCGAGACGTTCCAGAACCTGCCGCTTCACGTGATTCAGCCCCCGCCGCCGAAGGAGAAGGGGGACGACGAGAAGCCGGCCCCCCCCGCCCCACCGGTGGTCTGGACCAACGCCGGCGGCGTGTTCTACATCGGCAGCAGCGTCAGCGGGATCAAGGACCTCGTCTCCCATGCCGAGGGGCGGGGCTCCCAGTCGTTGGCTTCGGGCGAGTCGTACGTCAAGACCCAGGGCAAGATCGGGGCCGAGTCGGCCCACGCCGTCTGGTTCCTCGACGTCGCCAAGCTCGTCAAGCTCGTCACCAAAGCCAGCGCGCAAGGGGCCGAGGCGCAGGCGCAGCAGATCGAGTTCCTGGTTCAAGAGCTGGGGCTCAACGGCCTGAAGTCGGCCGGCGGCAGCCTCACGTTGAACGCGGGCAATTACACCAGCCTGACCAAGACCTTCTTCCTCTCCCCCGCGCCGGTTCAAGGGCTGCTCAAGCTGTTCTCGTTCCCGCCGATCGCCATGAAGCCCGAGCCCTGGGTGCCGGCGACCGTGGCGAGCTACCAGTCGTTCAGTTGGGACCTCGACAACGCGTTCAACGCCATCAACGACCTGGTCAACAAGTTCCAGCCCGGCATGCTCAACGTCCTTGAGCAGCAGCTCGTCGGCCC
>CALCIC010000710.1 GCA_937907405.1 uncultured Isosphaeraceae bacterium
GCAAGACCTGGCCGCTGGGCCGGGGCTTCGAGAAATTCTACGGCACGATCACCGGCGCGGGGAGCTATTACGACCCCGCCGCGCTGGTCCGCCAGAACACGCTCATCACCCCCGAGAACGACCCCGAGTACAGGCCCGAGTCGTTCTACTACACCGACGCGATCGCCGACAACGCCGTCCGGTTCCTGCAACAGCATCAGGCCGAATCGCCCGACAAGCCGTTCTTCATGTACGTCGCCTTCACCGCCGCCCACTGGCCGATGCAGGCCCCCGAGGCGGCCGTCGCCAGGTACAAGGGCCGATTCGACGGCGGCTACGCGCCGCTCCGCGCGGCCCGGCTGGAACGAATGAAGCAAAGCGGATTGGTCCCCGCCGACGCCGAGCTTTCGCCGATCGCCGAGGACTGGGACGCCGTGACCGACAAGGCCTGGGAGGCGCGCTGCAAGGAGGTCTACGCGGCGATGGTCGAGATCATGGACCAGGGCGTCGGCCGGATCGTCGACCAGTTGAAGACGTCGAACCAGCTTGACGACACGCTCGTCCTCTTCCTGCAAGACAACGGCGCCTGCGCCGAGGACACCGGCCGAAAGCCCAAGGAAAGCCCCGCGCCCGAGAGCCTGAAGCCGCTGGGTCACGACGGCCTTCAGCCGTTGGTGATCCCGATCCAGACCCGCGACGGCCGCCCGGTGCGCCAGGGTCCGGGCGTCATGCCCGGCCCGGCCGACACGTACGTCGCCTACGGCCGAGGCTGGGCCAACGTCAGCGACGCGCCGTTCCGCGAATACAAGCACTGGGTCCACGAGGGGGGGATTTCCACCCCGCTGATCGCCCACTGGCCGGCCGGGATCAAGGCCGCCCGCGCGGGGGCGTTCGAGCGTCAGCCGGGCCACCTGATCGACGTGATGGCCACCTGCATCGACCTCGCCGGCGCGGCCTACCCGACCGAGAAGGACGGCAAGCCGATCAAGCCCCGCGAGGGCGTAAGCCTCCGTCCGGCGTTCAACGGCGAGCCGCTGGACCGAACTCAGCCCCTGTTCTGGGAGCACGAGCAGAACCGGGCCGTCCGCGACGGGGAATGGAAGCTCGTGGCCAAGGCGGACCAGCCGTGGGAGCTGTACAACATCCCCGCCGACCGCGCCGAGCTGCACGACCTGGCGTCGACTCGCCCCGACCGCGTCAAGGCCATGGCCGCCCAGTGGGACGCCTACGCCGCCCGCGCCGACGTCCTCCCCCTGGGCGCCTGGCGCAAGCCGGCGTCGGGGCCTGGAAAGCTGAGCGCCAAACGACGGTTCGACCTTGAGCCCGGCGCCCGGCTCGAACGCGGCCAGGCGCCGGCCGTCGTGAATACGGGATTCACGATCACCGCGAAGTTCGAGGCCGACGCCGACCATCCCAGGGGGGTCGTCGTCGCCCAGGGGGGGACGGCCGTGGGCTACACGCTGTTCCTGGCCGACGGCCGCCCCGTGTTCCTCGTCCGCGTCCCCGACGGCGGCTCGCGGATCGCCGGCCCCAACCTGGCGCCCGGCGCGCACACCGTCGTCGCCAAACTCGACTCCAAAGGCGCGCTCAGCCTGAACGTCGACGGCGCCCCCGCCGCCGAACTGCTCGACGGCTCGATCATCCCACGGATGCCCGTCGACGGCCTCCAGGTCGGCCGCGACGAAGGAGGCGCCGTCGGCCCCTATGCGTCCCCCAACCCCTACAAGGGAACGATCCATTCCGTCGTCGTCGAGCTGGACGAGAGGTGAAGCTCGGAGGTCAGTGCTCCGCCAGCACGTGGTCGTACTCATCGTGCGATCCGATCCAGAACCAGACCACCGCATCCCCGTCGCGCGTGCAGATGGCGCGACCGCTGATGCCGACGCGGGCGGAATACATGAGAGGAAAGGCGTTGACCTGCTTGAAATGCAGGCCCGGGTGCGTCGGGTCGGCCTGGAACAGTCGGTACGCCGCGCCGGCCTGACGTTGGACGTGAGCGGGAAGCTCGGCGAACAACGCGCGAAACCCTCGGGCGACGTGCGAGTTCCAAGGCGATCCGGATCCAGCCGCTCAGTCTTTCCGCCTCGATATTCCGCAAGCGCCTCCTCAGCCAGGCGACGAAGCTTGTCGGCCGAGCCGGCGATCGTACGGTCGAAGTCGTCCTCCACCGCCAACTCGGCCAGCAGTCGCGCCGCCAGGACGTCTTGCTCGGCCTTCGGCGGCTTCGAAGCCTCGACGAACGCTCGTTCGAGCAGTGATTCCATGAGCGGGACCTCCCAGACGTCTTGAAGGACGGCCGTTCGCGGGGACGCGACGTCGGCATCAGCGGCGACCGAACCGATCAAGAGCGGTTTACCGATGGGTTGCGCAGTTCGCCGCCGGGACTCGACCGTTCGCCCTTGTGGAGTGCGGGAGCTTGCTCCCGCGCGCGATGCGTGTTGGATGCGGCGGCAAGCCGCCGCACTCCACGACCCGTGGGACCGACGGCTTCTATTGCAAGACATGCTCATTTCAAACTCAAACCATTCTTGTCGGCGAGCTGAAAGCAAACCGCTCTCAATACGCTTCTTCGCCCCGAGAGTCGACAGATAGGCGTCCGAGAGCGCTTTGAGATTCTCGTCACCGTCCCCACCCGTCGGCCGGTTCAAAACGAGGTCGGCTCATGTGGGGGATTCGGTGGAGCGCTGCGGTCCGCAAGGCCACCTGATACAAGCCCGAAGCGCAAGCGAGGGTGG
>CALCIC010000711.1 GCA_937907405.1 uncultured Isosphaeraceae bacterium
CGGCGGCCCGCGCCCTGCCCAGCGCCATTTGCACCGTCCGCTTACTCACGCCCTCGGCCGTCGCGATCTCCGCGACCGTCCTGCCTCGCTCGTGCATCCTCATCCACTCCAGTTCGAGGGCCTCGCGGTCCTTGCCTCGCGTCCTCGACTGGATCGCCCGCGTCTTCGCCTTCGACCCGCCCACGATGCTCATCGTCCCGGCCCCCCGTTCGATCGCTCGCCTGATCGATTCGATAACGGGAACATGGCACACGAATGACGATTGCGAAAATGCAAGAACACCGAACATCGCGGGAATTCGGCGTTACCCGATGAGCCGCAAGAGTTTGTGGTTTACGAAAATATTTCCGCCCGCGCAAAAACGCGTGATGAAATGGAGTTTGCGGGACGGGCCGAGGCGCTGGTTTCACCCGGATTCGGGGGATTGGGGAAGGAGAACGGCGCCGACCGACGCTCGCCCGGCCCTTTTGTGAGATGAGACGGACGTTCAGCGGCCGGGGACGGGCGCTTTCTCGCGGCCGGGGAGCTTCTTCTTGTTCTTGGGTTCCGCCCCGGTTTTCGGCGGTTCGACGACGGAGTTGACGACGTCGGAGAGCCGCATCCCGGCCTGGGCGAGCCGTCGGGTGGCGGTCTTGAGGTGAACGGCCTGGTAATCCTCGCCGATCCGCATGCCCGAGCGGAGCCTGGTCTTGCCGTCGGGGGCCAGGTAGGCTTTCCTGGCGGCTTCCAGGCTCTCGTCGGCCCAGTCCTCGATGTTGCCTTCGATCCAGGTCTGGGCTTCGGGCTGACGGGCGAGGCGGAACAGCTCGTCGGCCAGCTCGCGTTCGTTGCGGAAGCCGACGCGGAGCAGGCCGCTGTCCCAGATCTGGTGGAGGTTGGTCTGGTCGTCGCGGAAGAACGAGAGCTGGACGTTGTTGCCCCCCCGGTCGCGGTCGTCGCCGACGTGCAACGGCTGGTGGGCGTCCTCGACCAGATGGACGACGTACCGCAGCGCCATCCGGCGGCGGGCCCTGGGGGCGTTCTTGTCGACGAGGATGTTGTAGAACTCGTGGAATTTCGAGACGACGCAGGCCCCGCGGCAGTAGCGGTCGGAGTAGCCGTCGGCGTCGAGGGGGACGTTGACGAAGTGCCAGGCCGCGCTGCCGGGGACGTCTCGGCTGTGCTCGTCGGCCCAGGTGCTGGCGTCGGCCAGCGACTCCCCCTCGTCCAGCAGTTCGCGGACCAGGGCTCGGGCCTCGGGGGTCAGCCGCGACTCGGCCAGCCGGGTGGCGGCGCGGTGGGCGTTGCGTCCCCAGGCCAGCGCCGGGCGGCTCGGGGCGATCAGGCTCGCGATCAGGACGGCGACGAGGGCCGTCGCGGCGCGGGGCCGATTCGAGTCGAGGCGGACGGATCGCATGAACGGGGGCTCCGAAATTGATAAGAATTCGAGGGGGGACGGGGAATTCGGGTTCGCCCTCTCCGGCGTCACGTCATCAGCATAGACGCGGGCGCGGTCGGTTTGCTAGTGTGGCCCCAGTGCTTGCGCGGTCAGCCACTCTCCCCGAGGAACGACAAGATGGCGGCGGTCGATGCCTACGCTCCTTGCCCCTGCGGCAGCGGTCAGAAGTATAAGCGGTGCTGCCAGAAGGCGGAGGCGTACGTCGATCGCGCCGAGCGGCTGGACCGCAACGGCCAGCACGAGGCGGCCGTCGCGGTGGTCAACGAAGGGCTGGCCAAGCACCCCGACGCCGCCTGGCTGCACATCCGCAAGGCGGTCGCGCTGGCGGCCCTTGAGCAGCCCGAGAAGGCGGTCGCGGCGCTGGCGGTCCTGATCAAGCAGCAGCCCGGCCATCTCGGGGCGATCGCCCTGAGCCTGCGGCTCCTGCTGGAGCTGGGCGACTTCGCCGCCGCCGTCGATCAGTTCCAGACGGCGCTCGCGCTGGCCGACGACCAGGCCCGGCCCCAGCTCGCCCCCCTGGCGGGGCTGCTCGGGGGCGTGCTCCCCGAGCGGGGGCTGGTCGCCGCGGGGATCAAGCATCTGGAGTTGGGCCGATCGCTGATCGGCGACGACGACTCCTGGCTCGATACGACGTTGTCGCGGGCCCGGTCCAACCCGTCGGCCTCGGCCTGGGTGAAGAACCCGTACCGGCTTTCAAAGCCCCCTGAGGGACTTTCCGACGAGGCCCGGCGGCGGTACGACGAGGCGCTCGGCTGGGCCGACCGGGGGCTTTGGCGGCAGGCGGCGGCGGCCTTCGAGCTGCTCTCGGCCGACCGCGAGACGGGGCTCTGCCGGCTCTGGCTGGGGGACCACCCGGGGGCCGTCGAGGCCCTCCGGCGGAGCGTCCGGGGGCAGGCCGCCAGGCCGACGACCGACGCGGTCGACCTGGAGGCCCTCTGCCAGACGATCGACGACCGGGTCGGGGACGACCCGATCGAGGAGGTCGAGCTGTCGTGGCCGATCCGCGACCGCGCCGGCCTGCTCGCCCGCCTGGCCGCCGACCCCCGCTGCGTCGAGATCCCCGACGACGAGGAGGACGACGACGACGACCGACGTGGCCGCGAGGTCGGCGAGTTCCTGCTGCTCGACCGCCCCAAGGTCGCCGAGTCGCGCCCCGATTTCAAACCGTCCGACATGCCGATGGTCCTCGGCCGGGTCGTCGTGGGGGACGACGCCGTCGCGCTCCAGACCCGCGACGACGGCCGGCTTGACAAGGCCGTCGACGGGTTCACGACGACCGCCGACAAGACGATCCCCCCGGCGCAGCCCCGGACCCGGGTGGTCGGCTCGATCTCAAGGGCCGACCAGGTCCTCGACGTCGCCTGCTTCCCCCCCGCGGACCTGGAGCCGGCGGCCCGCGAGAAGCTCATCGCCGCGCTCTTGTCTGAACGGATCTGCACGGTTTGGCCCGAGACGCCGATGCCCTACCTCGCGGGCAAGACGCCCGTCCAGGCGGCCGGGGCGGGGGGCTTCGAGGCCCCGCTCCGCGCCGCGCTCGCCCTGTTCGAGGAGAGCGCCCGCGAATGGGAGGCCAGGCCCGACCTGGCGACGCTCCGGGGCCGGCTGAACGTCCCGGCCGAGCCGGCGATCGACCATGCGTCGGTCGTGGTCGACGAGCTGCCGCTGGGCCGGCTCGGCCTGCTCGACCCCAAGCGGCTCGACGACGACCGGCTGCTGGCGCTGTACCAGCGGACCCGGACCTGGGGCCTGGCCGAGACCAGCATCGGCGCCGCCCGCGAGCTGACCACCCGCCGCAAGCTGCTGGAAGGGGGGCGGTTGCCGATCTTCAGCGTCTACGGCGAGCTGGCGATGAACGACGCCTTGCACCGCCGCCGCGATCCGGCCATGGAATGGGCGCGGAAAGGGAGGGCCGTCGACCCCCAGATCCGCGTCCCGGCCTCCGCCGCGTCGTGGGACATGCTCGAGCTGCAAGTCCGGATGGCGACCGAGCAGCCCGACGTCTGGGTGCCCGAGTTGGTCGTCGTCATGAACCGCTACGAGCGCGACCGGGACGCGACCCGGCTGGTCCTCTCGCGACTGGTCCAGGCCGGGCTGATCCGCCCGTACCCGTCGGAGGACGAGCCCGGGGGGGTGGCCCTCGACGCCACGTTGCTTCAACAACTGATCGCCCGGTTCGGGCCCCGCGTCCAGACCCCCTCGGGCGAGGTCGGCGTCTCCGCGGTCCGATCCGGCATCTGGACCCCCGGCGGCGGGACGTCCGGCGCGACCGGCGAGAGGCCCCGGATCATCCTCCCCGGACAATGAAAACGAACACCCCGCGGACGACCGCCATGACTCGAACCGCCGATCAGACTGAATCCGAAACCGCCGTCGAAGCGGCGGCGGCCCTGGTCCACGAGGGCTGGAACCACCTGATGTCGCAGCGCCCCGTGGCCGCCTGGGGGACCTGGCGGCGCGCCCTGCGGCTCGACCCCGAGTCGGACGCGGCGAAGAAGGCGCTGGCGACGCTCGAATCGGCCCACGAGCTCCCCCTGGCGGCCCGGAAGGCGTACAAGCTCCGCCAGCCCCGGTCCGCCGAGCAGCGGGGGCGGTGGGACGCCCGGCTGAGAGGGGCGGCCGCCGCGGCCGAGGACGACCTGGACGCCGCCGCCGCCGCCTTCGAGGCGATCCACGACGACGCCCCCGACGACGCCGAGGCCTGGTACGACCACGCCCTCTGCCTCGCCTGGACGGGCCGCGACCGCGAGGCCGTATCCTGTCTTGAACAGGTCGTCGCGCTCGAATCCGAGACCCACGTCGAGGGGGCGGTCGACGCCTGGACGCTCGCCGAGGTGCTCCGTCAAGGCGGCGGCGCCGAGGCCCTCGCCGACGACCTGCGGTACGCTTGCGGCTTCCCCCGCGACGGCGGCGACCTCTCCGCGCTGTTCGCGGCGTTCCCCGAGATCAGGCGGATTCCGACCCCGCACGACCCCGCCCGGCCCGACGCCCGGCTCGCCGACGTCGAGGTCTTCGAGTGGCTCGACCGCCCGTTCCCCGACCGCGACGCCGACGACCTGTCGGCGGCGGAGCTCCCCCGGGTGCTGGCGACGTTGTACCTGGCCCCCGGCGCGATCCGGCTGTCCAGCCCCCGGGTCGACGGGCTGGAGGAGGCCGAGGAGAAGCTCCGGCTGCTGATCGGCGACGACGTCGAGGCCGTCGAGCGGGCCGCCGCCCCCCTCCCCTTGCCGTTCCTGGACGCCGCGGTCTGGACCGTCCGGCTCCCCGAGGGGCGCGACCGGGCCGACGCCGACCGCTGGACCCGAGAGGTCGTCGAGGCGTATTACGAGAACCGCTGGCTCCACCTGCCCCGCCAGGCGCTCGACGGCCTGTCCCCCCTGGCCGCCGGCCGGAACGCGAACGCCGGCGACGACGCGATCCGGGCCAAGCTGCTGGCGGTCGTCGCGTTCCGCGAGCAACTGGGGGCGCGGGCGTCGTCGGTCCTGCTCTACCAGGGCTACCCGTTCGACCGCCTCCGCCGCCGCCTGGGGCTCGATCCGGTCGACCCCGGCTCGGTCGACCCCGCCGACCTGAGCTGCGCCGGCCTCGCCGAATTGAGCGCCCTGACCCCCGACGAGCTCGACGACCACCAGTTGGTCGAGGCGTTCCAGTCGGCGGCCGGGCTCCGCGACGACGCCACGGCCGCCGAGCTTGCCGAGGCGCTCCTGAGCCGACGCCCCGAGGGGCTGCGGCGGATCGCCGCCGACGACCTCGCCGCCTGCCTGGTCCGCCGGGAGACGACCGCGCGGCGGTTCGATTCGGCCCTCGAATGGATCGACCGGGTCCGTCCCCTGGGAGACCCCCGGCGGGCCCGGACGCTCGACGTTTGGCGGGCCGAGGTCCTCGCCCGCGCCGGCCGTCCCGACGAGGCCGCCGCCGCCTACCGCGCCCTCTGCTCCGCCTCCGCCGCGACCGCGACCGACCGCGCCCTGTCGGCCCTCGACGCCGCCGAGACCCTGATCGACAACGACCACTCCGCCGCCGCCCGCGAATTCCTCGCCGAAGCCGCCGCCCTCGCCGGCCCGACCGGCCTGAAGGGCGTCGCCCGCCGCGCCGAGCGACTCATCCAATCCGCCGAGCCGAACTGAACCGAGCCGAGCCGAGACGAGCCGACCGTCATGAACGCCGAGAGTCCTGATCCAATCCCAATCCCAGCCGAGATCGCCTGGGACGCCGACGGCCTGGTCCCCGCGATCGTCCAGGACGCGGAGACCGGCGCGGTCCTGATGATGGCCTGGATGGACGAGCCCGCCTTGCGGAAGACGATCGCCACCGGCTTCACCCATTTCTACTCGCGGTCGCGGAAGCGGTCGTGGAAGAAGGGGGAAAGCTCCGGCCACGTCCAGCACGTCGAGTCGATCGCCGTCGACTGCGACGCCGACGTCCTCCTGATCAGGGCCCGCCAGGAAGGGGCCGCCTGCCACGAAGGCTACCGCTCCTGCTTCTTCCGCCTCGTCCAACCCGACGGCTCGCTCGAAATCCAGGGCGCCCCCGTCTTCGACCCCAAGGCCGTGTACGGCCCGTAGCCGGAATATCAGCCCGACGCGCCGGCGAGGGTTCTCGAAATATCAGCCCGACGCGCGAGCGAGGGATTTTGTGAAGGTTCGCCGGCCTCGTCGCGGCCCGGGCAAACCTGAACCCTCGCTTGCGCGTCGGGCTGGTATTTCGATTCGTGTCGCGCCGCCGGCGGCCCCTCATGCAAAATGCGTCGGGTGGTCAGCCCGACGCGCCGGCGAGGGTTCTCGAAATACCAGCCCGACGCGCGAGCGAGGGATTTTGTGAAGGTTCGCCGGCCTCGTCGCGGCCCGGGCAAACCTGAACCCTCGCTTGCGCGTCGGGCTGGTATTTCGATTCGTGTCGCGCCGCCGGCGGCCCCTCATGCAAAATGCGTCGGGCTGGTATTGATGATTCGGAATCGGGTCGACGGCCTCTCAGCCGGTCCGTTTCCGCAACCGGACGGCGACGGCCGCGGCGGCTGCGGCGAAGACGATGAGGCTGGCGGGTTCGGGCACGGGGGCGGGCTGGGCCGAGCCACCTTCGCCTTCGCCGATGGGGGCTTCGAGCATCTGGGCGGCGGTTTTGGGTCGGTTCAGGGGGGGATAGATGACCGGCTTGGGGGGGTCGAGTTTGAACTGCTTCTTGATCGCGTCGGCGATCGAGGCGTTCAGGTTCTGGATCGCGTCGGCGCCGTCGTTGAACCACCCCTTGAGGGTGTCGCCGACCGACGGATTGCCGGCGATCGTCGGGTGGGCGACGGGGGCGGCGGCGGTTCCGCCCGGGGTCGTCGAGGGGGCCAGCCAGATCTGGGGCGAGGCGCCGGACGACGAGCCCAGCATCTTGGCCAGGGACTCGACGACGTACGTCTGGCGGGGCATCTGAACGGCGGCGGCGCCCGTCTTGGCGAGTTCGGCGTCGAGGGCCGACTTGGCGAGGGCGTCGAGCCGCAGCGGCCCCCGCGCCGGGCCTTGCTGGGGCGTCCGGCCGCCGACCTGGATCGTCGGGTAGCCCGCCGGCAGCTCCGACGCCTTGTCGAGCCGGAACGCCACGTAGGCCGGCGTCGCCCCCTTGGGCTGTACGGTGGTCTGCCCCCGCAGCCCCTTCAACACCCGGATCTGCCTGCCGTCGGCGTCCAGCAGGATCGGCCGCTTCGCCTCGGCGTCCGTCAGGCTGAAGCCCGGCCCGATCGGCCCCGCCGCGCTCGGCGTCGAGGTCGACGCCGCGGCCGGGATCAGGACGAGGGCCAGGGCCGCGAATCGGGTCGCGGCCGTCGATGTCCGCCCGCGTGTCGTCGTCGCCTTCATGGCGCAAGCTCCTTCCATGCTGATGACCAAGCCGAGAGGTCTTCAATGCGTCGGGTCGGGTCGGGTCGGGTCGAGTCGAGATGTGGCGTCGAGACGTGGAGCGTCGCCCGGTTCGACGGGGTTTTATCACGATTTCCTCAAGTCGGGCAACCCGAATCTCCGACCGCGCGCGAAGGCCGGCGGCGGGCGTGGTGGAACCCGGCGATCGGGATTAGAATAAAAGCCGAAAGCCACCCGGCTCGAAGCCAGGCCGACCGCGCCGCCTCGCGAGGGGCGTCGGATCATTCGAAACGCGAAAGGAACCCCATGAGCGGCCCCATCGTTCGCAAGTACGGATTTCCCAATCATGAGCAGATCTTCGGCAAGCGCCCGCTGGAACACGGGGCCGAAGCGGAAGCCGAGACGGTGAAGCCCGCCGCCAGGAAGGCCGAGAAGGCCCCGGAGAAAGAGAAGGAGCCGAAGGCGAAGCCGAAGAAGAAGGCGTGAGCGGGCGAGGCGAGGCGAGGCATGGCGTCCGGCCGGGCCAGGCGCGGGGCGAGGCCCGGCCCGGCCCGGCGGACGGTTGATCATAAGGTCATTTGACCTTGATCAGCTCGACCTCGAAGAGGAGGGTGGCGTTGGGGGGGATGACGCCGCCGGCGCCCCGGGCGCCGTAGCCGAGCGCGGGGGGGATGAGGAGTTCGCGCTTGCCGCCGGGCTTCATCGTGGCGACCCCTTCGTCCCAGCCGCCGATCACCTGCTTGCGGCCGATCTGGAACTCGAACGGCTCGCCGCGGTCGACCGAGCTGTCGAACTTCTGCCCCTTCTTGCCGTCTTCCCAGAGCCAGCCGGTGTAGTGCATCACGCAGGTCTGGCCGGTCTCGGGCGAGTCTCCCTCGCCCTCCTTGGTGTCGCGGTACTTGAGGCCGCTCTTGGTCTCGGTCATCTTCTTCTCCTTGGACGCGTCTTTGTCGTCGTCCTTCGCCTGTTGGGGGGCGGAGGGGGCGGGCGCCGAGGCCGAGGCCGGGCTCGCCAGCGAGGCGGTCGCGATCGCGAACGCGGACGTCAGGGTGATGGCCGCGGCCAGGCGGAAGCCCAGGGCCAGGGCCGGGCGGGTGGTCGTATCGGTCGGCAAGGCAGAGACTCCTCGACGGTGATTCGGTTTCTCGGCGTCGGCCGTCGTTCCGTTCAATTCGGCGCGACCGCTACCAGACGCCGAGGCCCGACGACCGTACCATATCCCCCCGCCGCCTGGGAATGCCTCGTCGGCCCCCCTGTCCACCCCGGCCACCGTCCCAAGCAACTTTATAGCTTCCAGATGAAGCCGCAAATCGCCGTTCTCAGCCCCGTTTTCAATCCTGCTGTTGAATAGTATTTCTTGACGTCCACCATGGACGGAACCTAAAAATCAATGTAACAACCTGGAAAATAACAGCTTGCGCTGGACACGGCTGGGCCTTTCACCGTGGCCGCGCGGTGGCCGGGGGTGGCCGGCCGCGCGATCGGCGCGTCGGGCGCAATCGCGAGAACCGAGAGATCGGTCGGGACCGTTAAAGAAGGCCGGCCCCCCTCCCGCGACGAAAGGGGGGCCGTTCGTCGTTGACTTGACGACGGGGGGCGTCTCAGACGTGGATCGAGAAGCCCTTGCGGTAGTCGCGGCGGATGAACTGGTCGGCGTTGGTGTTGTTCTTGGCGCGCATGTCCTTGGCGTCCCATTCGATCCGGGAGCCGGCCTTAAGCGCGACGACGCCCAGGAGGACGGTCTCGGTCAGGCGGCTGGCGTAGTCGAAGTTCGAGAGGGCCTTCTTGGGGTCGTTGGTCTTGATCGCCTCGACCCACTCGGTGAAGTGGCCGGGGGACCTGGGGAGGGTCGGCTCGGGCTTCTTGAAGTCCTGGTACTTGTCGCGGGGGAGCAAAACGTGCTTGGCGCCGTAGTCGTTCTCGGAGTAGAACGAGCCCTTCTCGCCGACGATCAGGAGGCCGCTGCCGGAGGTCTTCTCCCCTTGCATCAGCTTCTTGTAGGCGCGCTTCTCCTCGGGGAGCTTGTTGCCGCCGTCGTACCAGGTCAGCGACAGCGGCGCCCGGCCGTTGCGCTCGCCGAACTCGGTCTTGATGATCGACCAGACGGGGTAGGTCTCGCGGTCGACGATGCCCGAGGTGTCGAGGACCTCGACGCTCTCGGCGTCGAACAGCCCCAGGCCCATGGCGGCCACGTTGATGGTGTGGCAGGCCATGTCGCCCAGCGCGCCGGTGCCGAAGTCGAGCC
>CALCIC010000712.1 GCA_937907405.1 uncultured Isosphaeraceae bacterium
GACTTGAAGCCCGGGGAGATCGTCGACTACGAGGAGCGGCAGTCCTTCAAGTCCGCCCAGCAAAATTCGGAGACGACATGGACGTCGCGCGTCTGGGTCGTCGGTCGCAACGACGACGGCAGCGCCCGCGCGATCGTCCGCCAGGTCTTGAAATCGAAGAGCAAGACGGGTTCGGTCGAGAACGACTACGAGACGACCAGCTTCGCCCGCTTCGACGTCTTTCCCGACGGCAAGGTCCCGCCCAACCCGTCGATCGGCTATCGAATCGACCCCGCTCATCTGTTTCCCCGCCTCCCGGACGACGCCAAGCAGGCCGCCGACGGCTGGAGGACGGTGGACGAACGCGACGAGGCGACGATCCAGTACAAGTCGACAGGCGCGGTGGAAGACGATCGATTCACCTTCCAGGCCGATCAGGCCACGTTCATGGAGCGGTTCTACGAGGGCAGGGACCACCGCGTCTTCCAGCTCGATCGGAAGAAGGGGCTGATCGTCCACGCCGAGATCGACAGGGCTTTCGGCTCGCACATGAACGGGGGAGGGCAGGGGGCCCTGGAGTTGAAGGCCGTCAGCGAGATGGTCCCCGCCGAGTTGCCGGGTTTCCGCACCGAGATGGATCGTTATTTCGATGCTGAACTCGCCTACCAGGCTCTGACGTCAAAGATAGGAAAATCGGGCGACGAGGCGGAGGCGCAGATCAAGAAGGCCCGGGCAATCCTGTCCGACGCCCGCGCCGAGACGACGCTTCCCGAACCCGTCGCCGCTCTTGACAAGCTGATCGAGGACCACGACAAGTACGCCAAATACCAGATTGACGACGCCAAGCGGTTCAGGGACCTGATCGGCAAGCCCGCCGCGGGTTGGGGGTCGCTCGAAACTCCTAACTCGACCGTCAATCGCGTCCTCGGCGCCTTGGCACGGTCCAATACCGCTTCCGAGGTCAAGGATCTCGACGGCCGTTCGCACTCGCTCGCTAAGTACCGGGGCAAGGTGCTCGTCCTGGACTTCTGGTATCGCGGCTGCGGCTGGTGCATGCGGGCGATGCCGCAGGTCAAGAGGCTCGCCGCCCACTACCACGATCAGCCGGTCGCCGTGTTCGGCGTCAACAACGACCAAGACGAGAAGGACGCCCGGTTCGTGGTCAAGGAGATGGCGATCGTGTATCCCGTACTCCGATCGATGGACCTGGCCGGCCGATATGGCGTGCAAGGCTTCCCGACCCTGGTGATCATCGACCAGGAAGGCAAGGTCGCCGACGTCCACGTCGGTTATTCCAACCACCTCTACGAGGACGTCTCGGCGACCATCGACCTCCTGTTGACGCCCGTCAAGTGACGGGACGACTCAGACGATGACCCGGAGGGCGCGGAGGCGGTCGGCGGCCGCGTCGAGCGTTTCGTCGCGCTTGCAGAAGCAGAAGCGGACGTAGCCGCGGCCCAGTTCCTTGTCCTGGAAGAAGCTCGACCCCGGGACCGTCGCGACGCCGACCTCGCGGACCAGACGGCGGGCGAACACGACGTCGTCGACCGCCGCGAACGGCCCGATCCCGGCCATGATGTAGTACGCCCCCTGAGGCGCCTCGAACTCGAAGCCGACCTCCCAGAGCACCTTGCAGAAGCGGTCGCGACGGGCCTGGTAGTCGCTCGCCAGGTGGTCGTAGTATTCGCGAGGGAGCCGGTAGGCGACCGCGCCGGCCTCCTGGAGCGGGGCCGCCGCGCCGATCGACACGAAATCGTGGATCTGGCGAAAGGTCTTGGTGAGCGTCGGATTCGCGAGGATCGTGCCGACCCGCCAGCCGGTCACGGCGTAGGTCTTCGACATCCCGCCCACCGTCACCGCGCGCTCATGCATGCCGTCGAGGCTCGCCAGGGCGACGTGCTTGCGGCCGTCGAACAGGATGTGCTCGTAAATCTCATCGGTGATCGCCACCACGTCCCACTTGCGGCAAAGCGCGGCGATCGGTTCGAGATCCTCGCGGGTGAACACCGCGCCGGTGGGGTTGTTCGGGTTGCAGAGCACGATCGCCTTGGTCCGGTCGTTGAACGCGGCGGCCAGCTCGTCGGGGTCGAACTTCCAGTCCGGGGCGCGCACCGGTACGAACCGCGGCGTCGCGCCGGCGAGCATGCAGTCGGGCCAGTAGTTCTCGTAGAACGGCTGCGACAGGATCACCTCGTCGCCCGGATTGATCAGCGAAAGCAGGACGACGAGCATCGCCTCGGTGCTGCCGCAGGTGACCGTGATTTCGGTCTCCGGGTCGACGGCCATCCCCAAAAACCAGCCGGCGTGA
Organism: uncultured Isosphaeraceae bacterium; assembly: GCA_937907405.1. Taxonomy (GTDB): domain Bacteria; phylum Planctomycetota; class Planctomycetia; order Isosphaerales; family Isosphaeraceae; genus Paludisphaera. Next base: position 2,288 of record CALCIC010000712.1, read on the forward strand.
TCGGCGATCGCGTGCCGGAGATCGTGCGCGCCCCACGTGACCGCGTACTGGTTCACGTCGTCCTGGATCGCCCGACACGCGGCGTCCTTGAGGACCTGGGGCGCGGGGAAGTCGGGCATCCCCTGCGCCAGGTTCACCGCGTCGTACTTCCGCGCCTCGATCGACATCCCACGGATCACGCTCTCGGTGAACCGCGCGGCCTTCGTCGAGATCAAGGGATACCGCATAGCCCGCCCCCTTTGCCAATAGCCGCGGCCCAAAATATGACCGGCCGCGCACCACCCTCTGGCAGACCGGCCCACGATCGGTTATTACGATTTACTCAGACTTAATACTCAACCCGGCCTGGCCCGCCCCGAGGTCTCCCTCCATGAGACGCCCGATCCGACGCGGCTTTACTCTCATTGAGCTTCTGGTCGTCATCGCGATCATCGCCGTTCTGATCGGGTTGCTGTTGCCCGCCGTCCAGGGCGCCCGCGAGGCGGCCCGGCGGATGGACTGTCAAAGCCACATGCATCAGATCGGCCTCGGATTCAACCAGTATTTCGACGACTGGAACGGTCAGTTCTTCCTCCATCACCCGTTTCTGGCCGACGTGCTGTCTCAGACCAGCGCGGCGGAGTCGTTCGCCGAGATTTACTGGGAGGACAAGATCATGCCGTACGTCAACCCGTCGGAGGCCAGGGACGAGATCGCCCAGGGGGGCGTGGTGGTCGCCGACGCCAAGATCTTCCGGTGCATGTCCGACGTCTCGCACCCCTTGCCGTACGTCGATCCCGTCGCCAAGCAGCCCGACGGCGTGTCCGACCGCACCAGCTACCTGATGAACTCGCTGCTCACCCACAAGACCCGGCGGTACGGGCGATGGTCGTTCCAGAGGTTTCAGTCCGAGATCGGCACCTCGAACTGCGTGATCCTCAACGAGCGGAACGCCGCGGGCGTCCTCGACAGCCCGGAAGGAGGGGACGCGCGGCAGGACGACTACGACGTCTGGCTGGGGACCGACGTCCTCGACACCTGGATTCCCTGGGACCGGCACGGCGACTCCAACGTCCTCTACCTTGACGGCCACGCCAAAAGCGTCCAGAAAGCCGACGCGCTCCTCGGCATGTACCCCGGCGGCCAGAGCTATCGCGAGAGCCGGTTCTACCCCTGACATGACGATTCGCCGCGCCGCGGCCGGACGTGGGGACGGCGGCCGCGGCGGCGGATGCGGATCTCGATGGATCGAGACCGACTTGACGGTCAATCTTCCGGCTTGTGGGCCGAGTGGCAGGCCTTGCACGAGGCGCCAAGCTTCTTGACGACATCGTTGGTGGACGCGAGGTCCTCTTTCTTGGCGGCACCGTCAAGCTCCTTGGAGGAGTCTGCGAGGGCCTTGGTCAGCTTGGCCCACGAGGCTTTCTCGCCTCGCGGCGGGTGGTTCGCGCCGAGCTTCGGGCCGTATTCGGCAATCGTCGCCGTGGCCTTCTTGATCTTCGCCCAGTCGGGCGTCTCGCCCTTGAGCGCGCCCTTGACCGTGTTCAGGGCCGAGGTCTTCCCCGCGAACAGCTTCTTCATGACCACTTCGGGCGTGACCGATTCGTCGGCCGCGCCGGCGGGCCGCGAGGCCAGGCCGCCCGCGACGATCAGGGCCAGCATGCTCACACCGCAGATCAGGCTCTTCATCCAGGTTCTCCGATGGGTAACTTCACGAACGACGGCTTCGCACATCAAAGCCGGGCGATTCCGCCAGGTTGGGAGGGCGAGGTGGAGGACGATCCACCGAACCGATTAGATTACCTTGGGGCGATCTCCGAGACTAGCGGCCGTTTACGAAAGAACCGCAACGTTCCACTCACGCCCCCCGCTCGCGCGATCCCCGCGCCTTCTGAATCGAGCCGGTCGCCGCGACGTCGTAGCCGGGGAGGTCGGCCAGGAGGCGGCGGTAGGGGGCCGACCGTACAGCCTTTATCAGGGCCCGGATGCGTGGATCGCCGTCGAGCGAATCGGGGAAGCAGAGGTCGTAGGCCTCGCGGCGGACGCTGAGAAACCCCAGGTCGGCCTCGTCGCTGGCCAGCCGAAGGCAGACGCCGGCGTCGGCCCAGCCGTCACGAATCGCGGCGGCCACGCCTCGGTGGTCGCGGGCCGCCCCCAGCGAGAGCGGCGGCGCCCCCCCTTCGGCCTCAAGAAACACCTCGTCCAGGCAATCGCGGGCGCCCGAGCCCGGCTCGCGGCCGATCCAGCGGATCGGCGGCCGAACCGCCTCGCGAAACGTCGAAACCCGCAACGACGGCGACAGCGCGATCCCCTCGTCCCAGTCGGCCACCCGGAGCAGCCGGAATCCGCCGAGCGCAGGCGAAGCGCGTCGGACCGCGTCGACGTTGCCGGCCGGATCGTCCCAACGGACCAGATGAACCCCCGCCGCGTGGACCAGGCCCCGCGCCAGCAGATCAAGGGCCGAGCGGCTCGACCGGCTCAGCACGATCAGCCGGAACCCGTCGGTCCGGGCCAGGGCGTCGGCCAGCAGCCCGACGGCCGGATCGCAGCATGCCAAGACCAGCGTCCTCTCGGCGTCGACGTGGGGCAGGTCGTCGAACCCGCCGCCGCGAAACACCCCGTCGTGCGCCGGCAGGCCCAGGGGCGAGATCTCGACCGGATACGCCAGGCTCCGCCCTCCCACCGTCGCCCGCCAGTACCGGCAGACGGTCCGCGACGACGGCGGAAGCCACGCCCAGGGCCCATCGTCGACCTCGGCCGCCGTGGCCGTCCGCAGCCGGAACAGGTCCTCGACCGTGCAGCCGAGCGCCTGGGACAACGCCAACGCCGACGCCGTCGACGGCGCCAACCGCCCCGTCTCGATCGCGCTGACCCCCGCGCGCGACAGCCCGGCCCGATCCGAGAGCTCTTGCTGCGACCACCCCCGGCGCTCCCGAAACGCCCGCACCACGTTGTCCAGCCTCGGCTCCTCGCTCATTTCAACCGGTCCCGCCCGAGGGCTTGAAGATCCTCGCCGCTATCCATAGAATCATCGTCGTAATCCACGATCCTGGCGGCGAGACGATCGAATCGTGCCGTCTGGAGTGAAGGACCGCAAGCGCTCGACCGCTCTGAAAGGCGGAATTGATGACTTCGCATCGATCGGCTCGCGGGTTCACGTTGATCGAGCTTCTGGTGGTGATCGCGATCATCGCGGTCCTCATCGCCCTCTTGCTGCCGGCGGTGCAGTCGGCCCGTGAGGCGGCTCGACGGGCGCAGTGCTCGAACAACCTCAAGCAGATCGGGCTGGGGCTGCACAACTACGCGACGGCCCACAACGCCTTCCCTCCGGGGCGGATCAACAGTCACGTCGCCGGCCGGGGGAACGCCTGGGGCGCCTACGCCCAGATGCTGCCGCAGCTTGAGCTGTCGGCGGTCTTCAACGCCTTCAACTTCAATCTGTCGCCCGACGGCGACCTGGCCAACACGACCGGCGCGGCGATCTTCATCGCGAGCTTCCTCTGCCCCAGCGACCCCAGCCCCCCGCAGCACGCCCAGGTCAATTTCGGGATGCACAATTACCTCCTGAGCGTCGGCAACCTCTACCCGGTGACCTCGAACCCGCTCGACGGCTCGGGCCAACCGATCGGCGCCAGGCCCAACGGAGTCTTTCACGAGAACTCGGCGGTGACGATCGCGGCCTTCACCGACGGCCTTTCGAATACGACGGCGATCAGCGAGTCGATCCGGTCGGTCCCGGGAGTCGGCTTCGCGGCCGATCCGCTCAACGGCTTCGTGATCACCGGCAACAACACGACCAGCGGCCCGCCGATCACGACCGACGCCGAGTACCAGTCGCTCTGCGTGGCGGCCGTCCCGCCCCCCGGCTTTCAGGTCACCCGGGGGAGCAAGTGGCATTATGGCGCGCCGGGACACAGCATGTACAACCATCGTCGCGTTCCCAACGACGCCCAGGTCGATTGTCGGGGGGGTCTGCCGCACAGCGACAAGAGCGATCCGTTCTGGAATCAGCTCTCCCTGAACATCACCGCGCGGAGCAAGCATCCCGGCGGCGTGCAGTCGCTGTTCGGCGACGGCCACGTCCAGTTCATCAAGAACTCGATCAGCCTCCCGATCTGGCAGGCGCTGGGCAGCGTCAACGGCGGCGAGGTCGTCGGGGCCGAGAGTTACTGAAACGGCAACCGAGGGCGAGGCTCGATGCGTCGGTTTTTGCTCATCATCGCGAGTTCCATCCTTCTGGCCGGAGGCTGTTCTCAGCCGGTAGGCGACGGCCTTTGGAACCTCAAGCTCGGCGGCAAGGCGCGGCTGATCGCCGAACCGGGCGAGACCGAGGTCACGCTGACGGACCTGGCCTTGCCCCCGAGCGGACGCCGCGCGAATCGAAAGGCTCAGCCCAAGATCGAGACGACGACGGTGGCCGGCGGAACGACCGGCGTGGTCCTGGACGTCGACGGCGACGACGCCCGATTTCAGATCGCCGACGGCCCCCTCGCCGGAACGATCCACTGGGTCGAATGCCGACGGCTGGAGCCTCTCGACGATTAACCCCAACGCCCTTGCCGCCGCCCTTACGCCGAAATACCTTTCAAGGGAGATGATTTTTCGGCGTCGTCCGACTTTCGCTGGAATGATTGCTCGTGCGAGAATACGGACCAGCGTAGCGGCTGGGATCGCGCAACCGTGGGGAGTCGACTTCATGCGCTGGCAAGGTGAACGTCAAAGTGAAAACGTCGAGGACCAACGCGGGCTCTCGAAAGGCGTGATGGTCGGCGGCGGGATCGGTACGCTCATCATCATCCTGCTGGCCGCGTTCCTGGGGTTCGACCCCCGGCCGCTGCTCCAGGTGATGCAAGGGCCCCCCGGAGGCCCGGGCGCCCCGCAACAGCAACAACAGAAAGCCGATCTCACGCCCGAGCAAATCGAGCAGGGGAACTTCGTCAAGGCCACGCTGGCCATGACCGAGGACGTCTGGAACGAGCAGTTCGCCAAGCTCGGCCGTCGGTACGAGGAGCCCAAACTCGTCCTCTTCTCCGACCAGGTCAACACCGGCGGCTGCGGATTCACCAGCGCGGCCGTCGGGCCGTTCTACTGCCCGGGGGACCAGAAGGTCTACATCGACCTGACCTTCTATGACGAGCTGAAGCGGAAGTTCAAGGCGCCCGGCGAATTCGCCCAGGCGTACGTGATCGCCCACGAGGTCGGCCACCACGTCCAGAACCTGCTCGGGATCAGCGACAAGATCACCAACCTCCAGCGCCAGGCGAGCCAGTCCGACGCCAACAAGCTGTCGGTGATGCTCGAACTTCAGGCCGATTTCTTCGCCGGCGTCTGGGCTCACCACATTGAGAAGCAACGGCACGTCCTGGAAACCGGCGACATCGAGTCGGGCCTCAGAGCCGCGACGGCCATCGGCGACGACGCGCTTCAGAAGCAGGCCCAGGGGTACGTCGTGCCCGACTCGTTCACGCACGGCTCGTCCGCCCAGCGGGTCAAGTGGTTCAGCAAGGGGCTCCAGACCGGCGACGTCAACCAGGGGGACACCTTCAACGACCCCGAACTCCTGGGAAGCCGTTAAAGTCGTCAAAACCTCCACCCTGGGAACAATCCTCGCGCAACGACCGAGGGCGTCGCCTAGGGGCCCGTTTGGAAGGCCGCCGGATTGATCAGGGACCGATACCAGAGACCAGTGCGGGGCTCGGCGGCGGTGGATCGTCGTCGGACGCCCCGCGCGGCGCTCGGTCCTGGCGGACCGGGGCGGCTGGGTTCGATCCCTCCGTCCCGCCGGTTCGTCCCGCCAGGGAAGGAGTTTCTCCGAGCCCGCCACCGCGACCATGGAGGATCGTCGCATGCCGGTCTCACGCACGAACAGGTCTCGATCGTCGCTGCGCGCGTTCCGGCCGACGGTCGACGCGCGTCTTGAGGACAGGGTCGTCCTCTCGAACGTCTCGCTTCGCCAATACCTTCTCCTCTCGCACCGGCTGCTGAACAACCCGTCGCCCAGGCCCGCCCGCGTGGCCGGCTTCCCGGCGTTCACGAAGAACGCCCCCGGGATCAGCCAGAACCCTCGCGTGATCCACGCGGCCGCCATCCAGACGATCCGTGGCGGCCAGGCCGTGAACGTCGCCGCGGTCGACGGCACCCACTACCGGATCCAGCTCGCGTACATCTCCAACACCGCACAGGCGTCGGCCGCCGAAGGGGCCGCCGGGTTGTACGCCCAGGGGTCGGGAACGACCGCGCTGGGGACGTCGCAGCCGACTGAGACGCCCCAGCCGCAGGGGACCGTCCGGGTCTATCCACGGGCCGACGGCTCGGTCGGCATCATCGTCGACGGCTCGACCGCCAACACCGAGTTGACCATCAACCCGCTGCCGCAGCCGATCCGCAAGGGCTACGCCCACAGCTTCGCTTACGGCCAGGCCAACAAGAACAACGCCCTCCAGGTGAGCTCGGTCACCATCAACAGCGGGAACATCGGGGCCATCGAGGGCTTCCACACGGCCGACCTGACCGGCCCGCTCGTCGCCAGCGGCAGCCAGGCCATCGACCGGATCGCCTTCCGGTCGCTCAAGCCCGGCGCCTCGATCACCACCGGGGGCGACGTGAACACCCTCGATGTCCTTCAAGGCATCACCCTCAGCGGGACCAACGTCAGTATCGGCCGCGACCTCAACCTGCTGAACGTGGGCCGGGACATCACGCTCTCCAACGGCGCCAACTTCCTTGTCGGTCGAGACCTCGGCCTCGTCGCTCAGGCGCCGAAGGGGACCGGCACTGGCAGCAATGTGCTTTCGCTCAACGCCACCGTCGTCGGCACCACCACCCCCAATCAGTTCCCAGCCGTCGGCGCCTACATCCTGGGCAACGTCGTCATCAACCCAGGGAGCGAGCTCTCGATCACCCGAGCGATCGACCAGCAGATGTACATTGGTGGGAACGTCGACGGCGGGAATCGGCTCCTCTTCGCCCAGAACAACGTCCCCCCGGACGCCAACGGCCTAAGCATCCCCGTGAAGGTCCTGGGCACGGTCACACTCTGACCCACTCACCCGATCCTCGGTCGAACGTCAGGGCTTCGAGCCGGTCTCAAGATAGACCGGCTTGAGGCCCTTCTTGTATTTGGTGTTGCCCGAGTTGTTGGGCTCGTAGGGCTCGACGAAGTCGGCCTTCACGCCGTCGGCGGGGATCTTCTCTTCCAGGCCGAGCGCCCAGAACACGCCGTTGAGGGCCAGCTTGCGCATTGATTCCTGCTTGAAGTCGAACGGGTGGCCGAGGGTCGTGAAGAAGACCCGGGCGGGCTTGCCGCTCTTGCCGGTGTACGTTTTGGTCCAGGCGACTGGGTTCGTGAGGGGGAATCGGTCGGCCTCCTTGGAGTGCCCCGACTTGAGCGCCCTGCCGATCAGGAGCTTCTCGGGCGAGTCGGAGAGCGTGTCGCCTCCCCCCTCGACGTGGTACAGCCACGAATACGTCTCGAACGGCGAGACGCCCCGGAGCGTCGGGTGTTGGGCGGCGGGGGGGTTGATCGTCACGGCGGTCAACATCTCCTTGCCGTCGCCGAAGTGTCCGTGGTGGGTGATCCACTTCTGGCCGAAGACCTTCCGGGTCCATTGTTCGTTCATCTCGGCCGCATGGGGGCCGCCGTCGTATCTGAACGCGTGCGAGGCGGTCCGAAAGCCCACCATCGGCTTGCCGCTCTCGGCGTACCGGGTGATCCGCTCAAGCTGATCGTCGGGCAGTTTGCGGAACCGCGTGAACATCACCATCAGGTCGGCGTCGTCGAGCGCTTCCAGGCCGGCGATGTTCTTCAGGTTGTCCGGATTGATCGAGCCGTCGGGGTCGGTCGCGTAGCAGACCGAGACGCGGAACCCGTGCGTCTTGTCGAGGATCTTCGCCAGCATCGGCAGCGATTCCTCGCTGCGGTACTCCTCGTCGCCGGTGATGAAGACGACGTGAGGCGGCTTCGCGGCCGGCTCCTCCCCCGTCACGACCGATCCGGTCGAGGCCAGGAGCCCGCCGACGATCAGCCCGAGCATCCGCATCCGTGTTCCGCCCAAGGTCCGTAGCGTGATCCGCATCCGATTCTCCTCGTTGATGGACTCGATCGATCGACCAATCGCGATCGACATCTACACTTACCACGACGGCGGGGCGATGGCATCCGTCCCCCCAGAACATCCGCACTGCGAACCGAGGCCCCGAGACGACGCCGCCGGGTCTCGACTGGCCGCGCGGGGGCGCGAGTTGATATCGTAGACGGGGACGCAGGTTCACTGCGAGCTTCACGTAACGTAG
>CALCIC010000713.1 GCA_937907405.1 uncultured Isosphaeraceae bacterium
AGGCCGTGCCGGGGTCGTGGGGGCTGGCGTTGGTGCCGATGACCCCCTGGCCCAGGTAGGCCATCTGGAGCCGCTCGTCCTGAAAGAAGTTCTCGACGCACTCGACCATCGACCACTCGAACAACAACCGCCGGGCCTCGTGGTCGCCGCCGAGCCGCTCGTCGATCTGGTCGATCGTCGGCGCTTGTCCAAGCCAAAGGTCGCCGTCGCCCTCCGGCCGCAGCACGTCGCGGAGCCTTCCCTTCAACTCGCGGAAGTCGCGCCAGCCGTCGACGTCGACGGCGGAGAAACGATGGATCTCGGCCTCGCAGCGCGCGTCGTCGTCCCACAACTGGATGCTCGAACCGTCCTCGAACGGGACGAACAACCCGGCCGTCGCCGGCGACCACCGGAACCCGTATGCGGGAAGTCCCAGCTCGTCGATGACCCTCGGGTGGAGGAGTCCGACCAGGTAGGCGCAGGGGGAGAGCCGGATCCCCGGCCACACCTCGTCCATCGTGCATGCGCCGCCGACCCGATCACGCGCCTCCAGCACCAGCACCGACTTACCCCCACGCGCCAGGTAGGCCGCGGCCGTCAGCCCGTTGTGCCCGGCCCCCACCACGACCACGTCCCACCGTCGCTTCGCCAGCTCGGCGATCGGCGTCGTAAGCTCCATCCGACCAAGGGATTCAAACGCTCGCCGATGGCCGCCGGGGGTGATCGCCATGGGAAACCTCATCCTTGTCGGTTAGGTGTATAAATCAACATCAGTCCTGGTCGCTCGGCCGCGAGCAGCCAGGGGAGGGATTGATCATCACATGGTCGAGACTTGCCAGCCGCTGAGGAGGTCGCCAGGTCCCCGCCTCAGAGATTTACAAAATGAAGATTTTCAGGGCGGTCCATGGTGTAAACTTGACACGTAGAGGCCGACCGATTAGACCATCACTCCAGCCGCCTTCCAAACATGGATTCAATCGGCCGCTGATCATTGAGGCGGGGCGTTTCGACGCGCCGCCGACTTTTGCGCGAGGTCCCGAATGAGGGGAAACAGCGAGATGCCCGCGATCACAACCATCGTGACTCGGCTCTCGGACGTCGTCGACGGGCAGGAAGCCGTTTGTTTCGCCGCCCTGGTCAAGAAGACCCGGGGGACCACCAAGGCGAACCAGCCCTTCATCAAGTGCCTCTTCCGCGACAAGCGCGTGTCGTACGAAGCGCCGCTCTGGCACGACAACCGCTACTTCGCGGAGGCCGACGGCTGGGTCGAGGGCCTCGCGTACCGCCTGCAGCTCCGCGCCAGCTTCAACCTCCGCTTCGGGATGCAGATCGAGATCCTCGGAATCCGTCCGGCGGTCGAGGAGGACGCCGCCGAGGGCTACGACTTCAACGACCTCGTCGAGAGCAGTCAGTATAAGTCGCAGGACCTGATCGACTCAATTATCAAGCGCGTCAACAAGTTCGTCGTCCAGCCGCATCTGAAGCAGTTGGTTCTCCAGATCCTCAAGGATCACGACGACTTGCTCCGCAAGATGCCTGCCGCGCAAAGCATGCATCACAATTACACCAGCGGCCTTCTGGAGCACGTCTGGAGCATGAGCCGGGTCGGCGAGGTCCTCGTCGAGCATTACGGGATGTACTACCGCGACCTCAACCCTCCGCTCGACAAGGGGATCGTCATCGCCGCGATCATCCTCCACGACATCGGCAAGCTTCGCGAGCTGTCGTACCACCCGGTCGAGGCCCGATACACGAAGGAAGGCTGCCTGGTCGGGCACGTGCTGATGGGCCGCGATCTGGTCCGCGAGACGGCGAAGTCCATCGACGGCTACCCCGAGGAAGACCTGCTGCTGCTCGAGCACGCGATCCTCGCCCACCACGGCAAGCGGGAATTCGGCGCGCCGATTCTGCCCCAGACGATCGAGGCGTTGCTCGTCTCATACATCGACGACCTCGACGCCAAGATGAACGTCGCGGCCCGCCAACGATTGCTGTCGAGGACGGAGGACGAATTCACCGATCGCGTCTATGCGCTTGACAACCGGCGAATCTACAAGGGGATTCCCCGGGAAACCCCCGACGACGAATGCGGATTCTGAGCCGTCGCGGTCGGGCGAAACGCGCCCGGTCCACGGGCGCGGCGTCTGGCGAGTCGGTCCGCTGCACGATACAATGCGATCTATTGAAATAGAGGCCGCCGCGCGTTGCGGCGAGCCGGGGTTCCAACCTCGGAAAGGATCGCAGATGACGACTCAACGCCTGTTGCTCCCCTCGGCGCTTGCGCTTTCGTTCCTGGTCGGCTGCGCCGGCGAGGAAGCGACGACCCCCGACGCGACGCCGGTCGCACCCATTTCCAACCCGTCCGCCCCGACCCCCGCCGAAGTCAAGGCCAACGCCGAAGCCGCGCCCGCGGACAACGCGGCGGCGCCCGAGAAGGCGCCGGAGAAGACGCCGGAATTGACCCCCGCGCCAGAAAAGGCCGAGGACAAAGCGCCGGCGGAAGACCCCAAGAAGGCCGACGCCAAACCGAGCCTCGAAGGCCCCTCGGCCGACGCCGGCGCGGCCAAGCTGTCCGACGAAGAGCTCGCGGAGATCAAGAAGCTTCCGGCCGACGAGCAGTCCGCGGCCATCGCGCAGGCGGTCTGTCCGGTCAGCAGCGAGCACCTCGGCTCGATGGAAGCGCCGATCAAGGTCAGCGCCGAGGGCCGGACCTTCTACCTCTGCTGCAAGAGCTGCGAGAAGAAGGTCAAGAACGATCCCAAGGCCGTGATCGCCGAACTCGACAAACTTGTCAAGAAGTGAGGCGCCGGCCCTCGCCGGGGCCGACCCGCACCGTCACCTGGAATTCGCGTCGAGGCCGTCCGACCGTCACCGATCGGGGGGCCTCGTCGCCGTTTCAGCATCCGTCGTACCAACCCGAAGCAACCCTGGCGCTAACCCAAAAACCGGGGAAGCAGACCGCCGACCTTGAGCCGGACGTGGTGGACCGACTCGACCGCGGTGACCACCAGGCCGCGACCGTCGGCGTCGCACCAGGCGAGGTTCGAGGGTCGCTTGGGGGTCGCCAGGATTCCCAGCAATCGCCCGTCGGCCTCAAAGACCCAGACGCCCAGCGCGACCGCCACGTAGACCCGCCCCTCGCCGTCGACCTTGATCCCGTCGGGACCGCCGGGGACGCCGGGATCGAGCGTCGCGAACGCACGGCCCGAGCCGGCGACCAGATCGCCGTCGGCCGCGACCTGGAACGCGCGGACGTGATACTTGGCGGTGTCGCAAATGTAGAGCGTCGACTCGTCGGGCGAGAACGCCAGGCCGTTGGGCTTCTCGAAGTCGTCCACCAGCAGATGAAGCGCCGAGTCCGCCGGCTCGGCCGAGTTCCAACGGAACACGCCCTGGAAGTCGAGCGCCTTGTCGGCGGCGGAGACGCCGTACGGCGGATCGGTGAAGTACACCTGGCCGTCGCTCCGGCAGACCACGTCGTTGGGGCTGTTGAGCCTGCGCCCGGAGTAGGTCTCGACGACCGTGCGGACGTCGGTCCCGTCCGCCGCCATCGTCGAGACCCGCCGGCCGTTCTGCTCGCAGAACACGATCCGGCCGTCGGCCGTGTAAGTCTGGCCGTTCGCCCCGCGCGTCTCGGCGCGGAGCAGCTCGACCGATCGATCCGGGCGAACGCGATGGGTCGTCTCGGCCTTGACGTCCTGGAACAGGATCGACCCGTCGGCCCGCCAGAGCGGCCCCTCGGTGAACTGGAGTCCCTCAGCCAGCAAGGTCAGCCGGTCGCACTCCACCAGCTCGGAAAGGCCGGCGTCCCTAAGAATCTTGATCATCGCGATTTGGTCCTTAAACACGGACGGGCGAGCTCGATTCGTCGCTTGTTCTAGTTTCCAAGGTCACCCGGTGAAGCGGCAACCGTATATCGGATTTGATGGATCGAAAATCGGGACGATCAGCGGCCGTTCCGCGACTCGCCAGTGGTGACGAGCCCGGGCATTCATTAGAATCGATTCGGATCACGATCACGACGATCCGACGACGCTGTTTCTTAACGAGGCTTGGTGAGGAGCACTCCCGATGCCACCTGAGTCCGATACGCAGGACGTTCAGAAGGCCAGGACTTTCTTTCAATACGGCAACGAAGCCGCGCTCAAGTCCAACCTGGACTATGCGATCGACATGTACAAGCAGGCGTGCAAGCTGTCGCCGGACAGCCTGGTTTTCCGTCAGGCGTTGCGCGGGGTCCAGCGTCGAAAGTTCAATAACGAGTCGTCGAAGGTGGGGAGGTTGGCGGGCGCGCGGAATCAGCCGATCCGAATGCGCGCCCGGTCGGCCCGGTCGAAGGAGCACTTCGCCCAGTGCCTTGAGATTTGCGAGGAAGCGTTCACGAACAACCCCTGGGACGTCGTCGCGGCGCGCGAGGCGGCCGAGGCGGCCGAGATGCTCAGCTATTTTCCGCTGGCGCAATGGTACCTGGAGTCGGTCCAGAGCGAGGTCGCCAAGGACGCCGAGTTCTTCCGGCACATCGGCCACGTCCATGAGCTGAACGAGGCCTGGGCCAAGGCGATCTCGGCCTGGGAGCAGGTCAAGAAGATCGACCCGTACGACGAGGACGCCAACCGCAAGATCAACGGTCTGTCGGCCAGCGCGACCATCAAGCGGGCGAAGCTCGAAGACCAGCTCGACGCCAAGAAGCCCGACACGACGGCCGAGGACGCGGCGGCCAGGCTCGAAGCGCTCAAGCAAGAAAAGCTGACGCCCGAGGAGAAGCTGCAAAAGGCGATCAAGGAAGACCCGACGCAGGTCTGGCCGTACCTGGAGTGGGCCGACATCTATCGCAAGCGGAGCCTGTTCGAGACGGCCGAGAAGATCCTGGCGAAAGGGATCAAGTCCGTTCCCAAGGACCCCATGCTCTTGCAGGCGTACGCCGAAGTGCAGATGACGCGGCTCCGCCGGGCGATCGACGCGCTCCAGAAGCGGGTGATCGACGAGCCCGACGACGTCACGTCCAAGGGGAAGCTCGACCAGCTCGCGAAGCTGCTCCTGGACTACGAGATCAAGGAATTGCGCCGTCGGCTCGTCCTGAGCCCGGAAGACTCGAACCTCCATTATCAACTCGGGCTGATCCTGGCCAAGAACGGCCAGCACGCGGACGCCATCGGCGAGTTCCAGATCGCCAAGAACAGCCCCAACCTCAAGGTCGACGCGCTGCATCAAGCGGGGCTGAGCTTCGAGGCCGACGGCCGGGGCAAACTCGCCGAACGAACCTACCAGGAGGCGCTGAAGGCGATCGACCCCGCCGACACGGTGAATTTCAACGCTTTACATTACCGGCTGGGACGCGTCGCCGAGGAACTGGGCAACATGGAGGAAGCCGAGGAGCACTACAACGAAGTGGCGTCGAACGATTATACCTATCTCGACGTCGCCCAGCGACTTCGCAACTTGAACTGAAATCACGATTCGTGGTACAGTTTTCGCTTTGAGCGAACCGACCCAATGGGGTGCTCGCTCTCCGGTTCGCTCGGCCCAGACGACACACACGACGGGGCCTGGCGCGGACGGCGGGAGCGGTGAGAGACGGCTTCGAGGATCGTGCCTCGAACGTCGGCGAGCCTTTTGTTTCTATGCGGGATGATCGACGGACCCATGCCAACAACTTCCTCCGCCGCCAAGCGGCTGCGTCAAAGCGCCAAGAAGCGGCTGCACAATCGGATCACCAAGAAGATCGTCAAGACCTCCGTCCGGAAGGCGCTTGAGTCGGCGGCCGCGAAAGAGTTCGACAAGGCCGAGACCGAGTTCCGCGCCGCGGTCGCCAAGATCGACAAGGCCGGCGTCCGCCGGGTCTTGCACCCGAACACGGCCGCCCGCCGCAAGAGCAAGCTCGCCCGCGCCTACAAGGCCGCGGTCGAGAAGGCCAAGTCCGCCGTCTGAGTCCTCGCGTCGCGACCGCGATCCGTGTTTGGTCCCGAGCCGGGATGGACGATCCGCGAGGCGTCCCCTGGCGAAGCGAAGCACTCCGCGATGCCGACACTGAACGAAGCGTACCCGACGATCGCCCGAGCGCTGGCCGCGCCAACCGGCCGGCGCGCGGCGTCGACGGCGCGACTCGACTGGTTCCAAACGCTCGTCGGGTTCGCCGTCTCGCGTTCGGCTGAAACCAAGGCCGCCGCCCGCCTCCAGGCGGCCCTCGACGACGCCC
>CALCIC010000714.1 GCA_937907405.1 uncultured Isosphaeraceae bacterium
GTGGGAGCAGGCGACGGCCGAGGTCCGGGCGAAGCTCGACGCGATCGAGGGGCCGATCCGGAAGCGGGAGGACGCGGACGCGATCGTCAAGTTCCCTGACGACGTCAAGGCGATGATCGCCAAGCCCGAGGCCGACCGGACCCCGCTCGAGGCGCAGCTCGCCGCGCTGGCGTTCCGGCAGGTCACTCTCGAGCGCGACAAGCCGATGACCGAAGCGAAGATCGCCAAGGCCGACCGCGATCGCTGGAAGGCGCTCAACGCCGAGTTGAAGACGTTCGACGCGATCAAGCCGTCGAAGCCGGCGACGGCCCTGGGGGTCGCCGACGTCGGGCCCTCGGCGCCGCCGACGACGATCCCGGGGGGCCGCAAGCCCGAGCCGATCCCGCCGGGTTTTCTCTCGGCCCTCGACCCGGCGCCGGCGCGCGTCGCCGCGCCGTCCCAGGGAGCGCAATCGACGGGGAGGCGGCTGGCGCTGGCGAACTGGCTGAGCCGGCCCGACAACCCGATCTCGACCCGGGTGATGGTCAACCGCGTCTGGCAGTACCACTTCGGCCGGGGGATCGTCGGCACCTCGAACGATTTCGGGATGGTCGGCGACGCCCCCTCGCATCCCGAGCTGCTCGACTGGCTGGCGCGGCGGTTCGTCGCCGAGGGCTGGCGGCTCAAGCCGTTGCACCGGCTGATCCTGACCTCGGCCGCCTACCGCCAGTCGGCGTTCCGCCCCGAACCCGTGGTCGAGTCCGCCCGGCTGATCGACCCCGACGACCATCTGCTCTGGAAGTGGACCGTGCGGCGACTTGAAGCCGAGGAAGTCCGCGACGCGATGCTCGCCGTCTCGGGCGAATTGGACGCGGCCGCGACCGGCCCGAGCGTCGACGCCAAGTCCCCCCGCCGGTCGGTCGTCTCCATTGTCATGCGCAATACGCAGAACCCGGTTCTGGAAGTGTTCGACGTCCCCGACGGTTTCACCAGCGCCGGGCTTCGCAACGTGTCCACGACGCCGATGCAGGCGCTCTTGCTGATCAACGGCGCATGGACGCTCGACCGGGCCAGGGCGATGGCCGGCCGGCTCGACCGCCTGACCGCCGACGCGGTCGGCGATCGCGACCCGGCGCGGATCGACCGGGCCTACCGATTGGCCTTCGGCCGCGCCCCCGAGGCCGACGAGCTGGCCGACGGCCTGGCCTTTCTGCGGCGCGCCGCCGATCCCAAGGCGAGAGGCGAGGCGCTGGTCGACTATTGCCACGTGCTCCTGAATTCCAACGAGTTTCTGTACGTCGATTGACGGAGAGGAGCCGGCCGTGCGCGATCACGACTTCGACCAGGGCGAGACCGGGGCCGCCGCCCGCCTCGTCCCCCCGCTCTCGCGGCGCGACTGGCTGTTCCGGGCCGGCGCGGGCTTCGGCGCCCTGCCGCTGTTCGAGCTGCTGGCGGCCGAGGGTCGCGCCTCCGAGATCGTCGCCAGGCCGACCGCCGGCGGCGGCGCGGGCGATCCGTCGTGGCGCCGCCCCGCGACGGCCAAGAGCGTCATCTTCCTGTTCATGGAAGGGGGCCCCAGCCATATCGACCTGTTCGATCCCAAGCCGCTGTTGAACGAGCTGGCCGGCAAACGGATGCCGGCGAGCTTCAAGCCGGTGATCACGCCGATGGGCGAGTTCTATTCGCCGATCCTCCCCTCGAAGCGCAAGTGGAAGCAGTACGGCGAGAGCGGCGCGTGGGTCTCGGACTGGCTGCCGCACATCACCGGCTGCGTCGACGACCTGGCGATCGTCCGGTCGTGCTGGCAGGACGGGCTGAACCACGTCGGCAGCGTCTGCCAGATGAACACCGGGTCGACGCTCAGCGGCCGGCCCTCGCTGGGAAGCTGGGCCTCCTACGGCCTGGGGACCGAGAATCAGAACCTGCCCGCGTTCGTCGTGATCCAGGACAACGCCCGGTCGCGGGTCGCCGGCGGTCCTCGAAATTGGGGCGCGGGGTTCATGCCCGCGGCCTACCAGGGGACCCGGATCGGCGGGG
>CALCIC010000715.1 GCA_937907405.1 uncultured Isosphaeraceae bacterium
GGGGAAGCTGAAGGTGTCGCCGTCGGTGGTGTTGACCAGCATGTTCACGGCGAACAGCAGCGAGGGCAGGGGGCCGGTCCGGCCTTCGTCGACGAGCCACTCGGTGATCGCCACCTTGCCGCCGGGGGCCAGGGCGTCGAACACCTTCTTCAGCAGCGCCTTGCTCCGGGTCGGCCCCTCGCTGTGGAGGATGTGGCCGATGGTCGCGTACTGATGGCCCGTTCCGAAGTCGGCGGTCGAGAAGTCGCCGGGCGAGAACGTGAAGCGGTCGGCCACGCCGTGGCGCTCGGCGACCCTCTTGGTGACCTTCAGCACCCCCGGCCAGTCGACGACCGTCGCCCGCACGCGCGGCGACTTCTCGGCCAGGGTCACGCTCCAGACCCCCGAGCCCGCCCCGACGTCGAGGACCGAGATCGGGCCGGCGGCCGTCGCCAGGTTCTCGCGATCGGCGAACCCCGCCGCGGCCGGTCGCGAGAGCGGGAAGATCGCCTCGACGAACTGCTCGAAGAACGCCGAGCCGTCGGCTTCCTGGTTCACCCGCTCGGCCGGCTTGCCGTCGCGGACGACGTCGGTCAGCCGCAGCCAGTTGGGCATGAGCTGCGTGCTGACGTGGCCGAAGAACGCGCCGAGGTAAGCGGGGCGGCCGTTGACCAGGAACGCCTCGGACTCGGGCGTCAGGCCGTACGCATCGGCGCCCGTCTTCGCGACCAGCTCCAGCCCGGCCAGGCCGTTCAGCAGGATGCGCAGGCCCCGGCGGTCGGCGGACACGGCCCCGGCCAGGTCGTCGAGACTTCTGGGGCCTTCGGCAAGGGCGTCGAAGACCTTCAGCCGCACCGCCGCCTCGATCATCAGCGGGGGGGCGTAGGCGAACGAATACCGGAGGACCTTCTCGGGGTCGAGGGGGGGCTTTTCGGACAAGGCGGCTTCTCCGTAAGTCGGGGTGCGAGGGCTCCGTCCGTCGGCGTCGCCGCCGACCAGAAGGCGGATTGTGGCGTTCCTCCTCCCCGATATCAAGACGGCGAACGCCATTCCGAGGCGACGCGGCGTCGATTCTCCGGATGGTTGCATTGCAACAAGAGGGTTGGCCACGCAGCCGGGAACACCTGAACCCGGATCGAACCGGCGGTGATTCTCCGTCTGGTCAAACACGGCTGCATTGAGCGAGAGGCTCGCGAGTCTCCCAGGACCAACCCTCGCTTGCACGTCGTGCTGACGAGCAGGGCCGGGCGTCGCCGGGGAGTCAAATCAAAAAAGCGTCGGGGCTTCATCCCGGGGGAAGAAGGATGAGTGCGACAGCCGGTCTTGAGCCCTGGGGGCCAGCCTAGTCGGTCGCTCCGTCCAGGCGGGGGCCGACGGCGGATTTCCTCCGCCATCCTCCATAGCCGAGGACGCCGAGCATCGCGCCCGCCATGAGGTTGATGGAGCTCAGTTCAGGGACCGCGATCGTTGCCGCACGGACCGCATCCAGGTCGAAACCGAGATTGTGATAGGGAGCCGCGGAGGTGCCCAGGTCCGTGATGCGCACGTAGCGGAAGGCGGCGTTGACCGCGATCGACACGAATGGGTAGGCATTGCCCGTTTTGGTCCCGTTCGCGTCCGAGACGCTGGACGCAACAGTGGTGTAGTTGCTGTCGTCCGCGCTGACCTCGACGCTGGCGGTGGCGGGGTAGAGGTCGTCGTAGGTGAACAGTCGCAACTCCGCGGGCCCCGAGAGGAGCGTCGCGAAGTCCAGCGTGAGGCTGCTGCCAGCCCCGAACTGGATGAACGCGCCATTGGGAGAGCCGAGGGTCGATGCCGTGTTGCCGACGCCGACCGTGCCGGTTTGGGTGCCGAAGGAACCGGTGCTGCTCGTGATGGTCTGGGGGTACAGATAGTCCGCCGACGCCTCTCCGGCCAGACCGCCGACGGCCGCCAACGCAAGCAAGCCCATCGCCGTCGTCTGGAAAACCCTGGACGTCACGCGAATGAATCGAGAGCGCAACATCGGAATCCTCCGGAACGCTTGAGTATGCTTTCGGTCGTCAATCGAGTGAGCAATCTCGAAACAACAGTCCATTGTTCCGACTTCCGACCCAAAAGGCAAGGGAGCTAATGGAAAATGTTGCCATGGGTCGATCCATGCTCCTTCGATTGATAATCCAGACGCACAACCAGAGCGGTGCAACATAATTCACTGGATATGGTTGTGGTTTGATCCAGGCGGCCCCGAAGCATTCGGCCGCGACCTGGGGTGGCGCGCGTGTGAAGGCATGCTGAAGACGCCCCATCCGCCGCGTCCGCCTTGAGGGCGACGGTCAGTTCTTCAGGGCTTCTTCGACGAAGGTGAACAGCGCCTTGGTGCCGGGATCGTCGGGCAGGCCGATGTCGTTGTTGAGCTTGTTGTGGGTGGATTCCCGGGCGCCGTAGAGCCGGACCGGGACGCCTGCTTCCTTCAGGACGGCGGCGAGGCGCTGGGCCTGCGCGGTGGTGTCGGGATGTCCGGCGACGTGCAT
>CALCIC010000716.1 GCA_937907405.1 uncultured Isosphaeraceae bacterium
TCTCATGTGATCTCAACGCAAACGGCGCAACATCAAAACGCGCGAGCGAGGGTTCTTTGATCGTCAGCCCGGGGGAGAATGGAGTTCGTCCCTCGCCCCGGGTGCGAGCCAAAAGAGAATCGTCGGGCGTCCACATCGATTGTCGGCGGTCGCGCCCGAAACGACAAGGCCGCCTTGTACACAAGTCCACGCAGAGGACGCCGACGCGGTCCCGGTCAGGAGTTGAGAAAGACGGCGATGGCGAGGATGGCGACCAGGCCGATCGCCAGCGCGACGAGTGAGAACTGGATCAGCCATCGCGAATCGCCGTCGGTCGAGGAGCCGCGAGTCTGAGGCGGCAAGGGTCTGAAACGCGCCGTGAGCGTCGGCGGAGGCGACCGGTGCTGGGGCGCGACCGAGGGTTCAGCCTCGCCCAGATCGCGAAGCGAGATCAGGCTGGGGCCGTCGTCGTCGGGGCCGAGGAGGCGGAGGTCCTCCTCGGCGAGGATGGGTGGAGGGGGCTGAAACGAATGGGCGGCGTCGGCGTCGGAGCCGAGGATCGCCCGGACGCGCCGGGGGTCGGTCCACCGCCCGAGGTCGGTTTGCAGTTCGGCGCACGACTGGTAGCGTTCGTCCGGGTTCTTGGACATCAGCTTCCGAATGATCGCGCCGAACGCCGCGGGCGCCCCCCGGGCGACGCGCTCGATGGGCTCGGGGTCCTCCATCCGCTGCTTGAAAATCTTGTTGATGGCGTCCCCCCCCTCGAACGGAGGCCGGCCGGCGAGCGCGAAATAGAGGGTGCAGCCCACGCTGTACAGGTCGCTTCGGACGTCGGCCCGCGAGGCGTCGCTGAGCTGTTCGGGGCTGGCGTAGTCGAGCGTGCCGAGCACGGCGTTGGCGCGGGTCAGCCCCCCTTCCTCGTTGAGCGCCTTGGCCAGGCCGAGGTCGAGCAACTTGGCGTCGCCGTCGGGAGTGATCATGATGTTCGACGGCTTGACGTCGCGATGAATCAGCCCGACCTTGTGGGCCGCCCCGAGTCCGCTGAGGACCTTGAGAAACAACCGCGCCGCGGTCGCGACCCGAAGCGGCCCGTACTGGTCGCTCTTGACCATGTCGTACAGGCTCATCCCCGGGATGTATTCGAGGACCATGAAGTAGACGTCGCCGTCGTTTCCCACCGAAAGCGTCCTGGCGACGTTGGGGTGGTTGCACCGCGTCGACAACTCCATCTCGCGACGGAACCGGAGCAGGCTGTTGGCCTCCTGCGCCGCCCGCTTCGGGGGGAGGACCTTGATGGCGACCTTCTGCTCCTCACCGTCGCGGGCCGCGAGATAGACCTTGCCCATCCCCCCCTCGCCGAGCGGTCGGAGGATGCGGTATCCCCCCAGAAAGAACCCTCGCGTGGCGCCGGCGAGCAGCTTCCGCGCCTGGTACTGGGTCAGGAAGCCTTGCTGGACGAGTTGGCGGGCGACCTGGACCGCGAGGTCGGGGGGGGCGCTCGGTCCCGCTCGGGCGCGGAACGGGTTCAGGTCTTCCCGCGAGACCAACCCCGACCGATCGACGCACGTGAGGAAATCGTCCAGCCCGATCATCAACTGACCTTCGGGAGCATTCGAGGAAGCCGAAACGGTCCGGGTTGCTTCGACGGGTTGGAACAGTCACGCCGATTCCGACGGTCCAGCGCGGCGTTGGGCCCGACTCCGACCCTCCCGCCGGCCGATCATTCGACCGACTGGGCGGCCTCGTCGGCGACCACGTAAACCAGCAGGCACGTGATATTGTCCTTGGAGTCGTGGGCGAGCGCTAAATCCTTGAGGACCGCGGCCGCGTGTTGGGGGTCGTCGACCTCGGTCAGGATCCTGGTGATCTCGTCGTCGGAGACGACGCCCGTCAGGCCGTCGCTGGCCATCAAGAAACGGTCGCCGACCCGGACGTCCATCACCCGGAAGTCCTCCGGGCCGCTCCGCGCGTCCTTGCTCCCAAGGTACAGATAGAGCACATTCTTGAACTTGTGGGTCGGCAGCTCCTCGCGGGTGATGGTGCCGGCCTCGACCAGGGCGTCGGCCAGGGAGTGATCCTTGGTCAACTGCTCGAGACGGTGGTCGCGCAGCCGGTAGGCGCGCGAGTCGCCGATGCCGGCGATGTAGACCTTGTCCGGGCGGAATTGTGCGAGCACCACCGTCGTCCCCATATTCGAGAACTCGGTGATCGCGCCCGAGCTGCCGAGGATCTCCTGGTTGACCTCGGCGACTGCCTCGCGAATCGCCTCTTGAACCCGGCGAGGCTCGGCCTGCTCCGGCGGCAGCCGCCTGGCGATTTCGCGCGGGATCAACTCGACCGCCATCAAGCTCGCCTGCTCGCCGGCCTGCTGCCCCCCCATGCCGTCGGCCACGATGAACAGGTTCGACGAGTCGAGGATCTGCGCCGCGGCGACTTCGCCGCTCCCCTCGCCGAAGCTGTCGTGTCGGACCGGCCTCCGCCCCGGAACATAGAAGTTGTCTTCGTTATGCTCGCGATAATTGCCGCGGACCGACACCACGCCCACCCGAAGCCGCGTCCGACCGGGCAAGAGCGTCAGCGACGACAGAGTGGCGAACTCGTCGGTCGCTTCCGGGTCGTGGCGCGGGCCGACCGGCGCTGCCGACCCCCTCCACCATCGCATGAACCTCGATAGCATGGACACGTCCACCGCCTTTTGCGATCCGCAAGCCTGAGTGAAGTCGTCGGCCTTCCCCTCTTCGATTCCGGGGCCGGCGTCGATCGCGAACCTCTGCTGTGCTGCAACGACTCTAGATTGTGAGGGACGCACCATTAAGTAATCAAGACGTTGCTTTGGTTTTGGAACCAACTTTAACGAACCAGCGATCAGGTTCGAGCGTGCGCGGGGCTAGATCGGAAGAGCGTCGTGTAG
>CALCIC010000717.1 GCA_937907405.1 uncultured Isosphaeraceae bacterium
GGGGCGATTTGGGGCGCAGGTCCGGGGGGAGTCGGAACGGGATCGGGGTTCGCTTGAGGTAGAGTTCGTCGTAGCCCGATCGCGGGTGGTTCTGGAAGAACCGGATGCGGTCGTCGACGGTCAAGAGCTTGCCGACGAGGTCGTCGCGGCGGACGAGGTCGGCCGGCTCGACGGCCTCGGCCGTCTCCTGGGCGGTCGCCGGGCGGATCGTCGCGGTCGGCGTCAGGAGGATGATCCCGAGACAGAGGCGAACCCAGACGCGCGTCGTTGCAGCGTTCATCAGGGGCTTCCCGGTTCGGTCGAGGGCTCGGGGACGGTCGGCGTGGGCCAACCGAGCGCTTCGAGGGCCTCGTGGTGGTGGATGAAGACGCCGCTTTTGGGCTGAAGTCGGACGACCCACGAGCCTTCGTCGGCGTCGAACTGGAATTCGGCGAGCCGGGCGCCGAAGAGGACGTGATCGCCGACCTTGGGCTCGGCCAGCTTGAAAAGTTCGAAGCCGTCGAGGTCGATCCGGGCGGTTCTTTCCGGCCGCGCTCCGCCGGCGCCTCGGAAGTTCACGGCCTGGCCCAGGGGCATCACCAGATAGTCGAGCTCGTATCGGCCGGCGGGCGAATCGGGCGCGGACTTGATCGTCGAGTCGAAGATCACTCCCCCGCCCTTGTAATAGTCATCGAACTTGGAGGCCCAGGTCTGGGGGTTGACCCGCGCCCCCTGGTCGAGGAGTTCTTCCAGGCTTTCGGGGACGAGGTTGATGAAGACGGCGGCCTCGTCGGCCGCCCAGCGGATCTCGTCGGCCCCTTCCACCCGCCCGCCAAGCGCGTCGACGGCGTGCTTGGCGGCCGAGAGCAACTGGTACGCCTTGTCGAAGTCCCCTCGTTCCAGCGCCGGGATGCCCTCGACCCGACCGAGTTCCGCGACCCGGGGGTACTGCTGGCGGCGGTTCCTCCAGGTTCGGAGCGCGATCGTGCCGACGACCAGAAGACCGACGAGGGCGAAAATCAGCAGTGGCCGGTTCGCCGGTTTTCGGGGCTTGCGCGGCTCGACTTCCCGTTCCTCGACGGCGGCGCGGCGGCCGGCTCGTCGCTTTCCGGCGGGTTCGGCTTGCGGCGGTCGTCGCTTCGCGGTCTCTCTCCGTCGTTCTTTCGGGGGTTCCGAGACGGCCGATCGCGAGGGCTCGGCAGAGGGATTCGGATCGTCCAAGGCCTCGTCAGCCTCGGCTGGATCGTCTTCCCAGATGATCTCGGCGTCGGCCGGTCGGCTGCGCTCGGCCATCTCGACGGTGACCTCGCCGGGATCGTGAAGCTCGACGGGGCCCTCCTCGACGAACGCGCCCGGAGCGGCCGCGGCCGCGCGCGCGTGTTTGGGAGCGGACCGCGTCGGGGCGACGGGTTCGGGCAACGGGCTCATCGGCAGGACGAAGACCCCCTCGCCGCAGGCCGGACAGCGGAGGGCCTGATAGCCTTCGGTGCGCTGGCCTCGGACGCGATGGCCGAGCGGGCAGACCACGTTGTAATACTGAACCGTGGGCTCGGCGAGCGTCCCCAGCCCCTTGATCAGGTTCTTGGCCCGGCCGAACAGCCCCAAACCCCACCTCTTCCCGGCCGATTCCCGTCCATCGGCGGTCGGTCGGCGACCTGACCGGCGGGTTCTCAGAACAGACGACGCGACTTGACGATCTGCTTTCCGAATTATCGAGCTTTGCAATCGTCAGGTCAACGTGTCGATCGCCGGGCGCGGACGGACGGCCGAGGGGAGGGGCGATTCAGTCGCCCCGATGCGACGCTTCGGGATCGGCCCCGGCGAAGCCCTGGGTGACGATCTCGTACAGGGCGTCGGGGCATGGTTCGGAGAAGGCCATCCGCACCCAGAAGTCCCCCTCGGGGGTCGGCACGACTTCCAGCACCGTGGCCTGAACGTAATCGTCGCAGAGCGGATTCGCCACCCGGATCCAGACGTCCTGGGAAACCTCGGGCTCGAAGATCGAGCGGACCTTGGCGCCTCCCCGGCTGATGTTCTCGATTCGCGCGGCGGTCGTGGTGAATTCGTCGTCGTCGAGCCACCAGCCGGCCCAGATTCGCTCGTCCGCGGCGGGCAGCCTGGGCGAGGCTCGACGCTCCAGCGAGATGTGAGGGCCGCGAGTACCGAGATTCGCGCGCCTCGCCGTTTTGTTCGAGTTTTCGTGCAGGTTCAACGAACAAGCCCTCCTCTGGAGTGAATTCCCCTCGCACGTCCCGTCCCTACAACGATAGGCCGCCGAATCGTCGCCGGGCCGAGCCGCGTTGAGATCGGCCGACGCGGCGTTGTCGGATTGCGACGCCCGGCCTGAACCCGTTGCAAAAGGTGGACGTCCGGCGCCGAGAACGGCGGCGACGTTCACCGCCGGCCTCGCGAATCGAGGGTTGTGAGAGAGAGGGAGGAGGGAGGCGCGACGCGCCTCCTCCGGCCGTCGATCAGACGGACTGAAGCATTTCCAGGGAAGTGCGCAGGTCGCGATCGATCCCGAAGAGGCGGTCGAGGTTCGAGGTCCGGAAGACCTGCTGAAGCACGGGCGAGAGCTCGCAGAGCCGCAGTTTGCCGTGTGACGCGTCGATTCGGCGTTGAAGCAGGATCAGCTTGCTGAGGAGCGTGCTGGAGATCAGGCCGACGTCGGTGAAGTCGAGCACCAGCTTGATCTTGCTGCCGTCGTTGGGCAAGAAGACGGCGATCTGTTCTGCGACTTCGCGGACGGTCCGTTCGTCGAAGAGTTGGCGGTCGTGGAACCGAACAACCTTGGCTCCCTCGACCTCCGAGAGATTGATCCGGTCGGCTGGAGGCATTTTTCAGATCCTGACGAGGTCATTCGGGGTCGGATGCGGGTTTCTTGCGACGGAGCCGGCTCAGGCCGCCCTGGACGGGGCTGGCGGGTCGGGGGCGGTCGGCGACGATCTTGGACTCGGAGGGGACTTCCGAGGGGGCCTTCGGCGGTCGGTTCGCCGCGGCGATCCCGGCCTCGCGATCGACGACGAATTCGAACAGGGGCTCCAGATTGCTGGCCCGGAAGACCTCGAGCACCGTGGACTCGACCTTGCAAAAGACGAGCCGACCCCCATGTTGTCGCGCGGTCCGGTGGAGCGCGACG
Source organism: uncultured Isosphaeraceae bacterium (assembly GCA_937907405.1). Classification (GTDB taxonomy): domain Bacteria; phylum Planctomycetota; class Planctomycetia; order Isosphaerales; family Isosphaeraceae; genus Paludisphaera. The sequence goes on from CALCIC010000717.1 coordinate 3,119, forward strand.
AAGTTCCCCAGCGCGGCCGACCCGGAGAATCCGACGCCTTGCAGGTCGATGACGATCTCGGGGCGGCCGCCGGTCTTCACGTGGGCTTCGTACCGATTGCGGAGTTCCTGCACCGGGGCCGGGTCGAGTCGCAGGCAGTCCCAGAACTCCGCGACAAGGAGACCGTCCACGTTATGGATCTGGACCGAGGGTTTGAACATCAACCACCTGTACGAGGAGTGACGGCTCTTGTAAGCATTCCGCGCCTGGACGGGAGCGGACGGCGAACGGGCTCGCCTGATCGTTCCGCGCGCCGTTCTCGGAGTGCGGGATGCCAACTCGATTCGCGACGAGAAGTCCCTGACGAGCCATGCGGTTCCCATACTATCAGTGTCAGACCTTCCCCACCAGGCGCGATCGTTGCGGCCGAGTCGAGTAAAGGCCGAACAATCCGCGCGGCGCGAGCCCCCATCGGCGCGATCGAGGGTTTTGATTCTCGGAAAGCCGTTTGAGACGCCGATCTTGGAGAGATCAGGGAACGTCGAGGTTTCTTCCTCAAAGGGGCCGCCGCTCGTTCGAGGTCGACCGGGCGCGTACAATATGGTCTGGCTCGGAAGCCTGGAATTTCCTAGCATGCGTGAAGTTCGGTCGCGGTGATGGACCTCGGGCGGTTCGATCCGGGGTCGGTTGGGCGCCGCGCGAGAAAGGGAGTCTTGCGATGCGGTGGATGATATTCAACAGTTGCTGTCTGATCATCCTCGCCGGCGCCGGTTCGGGCGCGGAGGCGTTCGGCCAGGGGTTGGACTGGGTTGACGCGGCCCTCCCCGAGCGCGCCCACGATTTCGGAACGGTCGCCCGGGGCTCGCTCCTGCGGTACTCGTTCCCGCTGGTCAACCGCTCCGCTCAGGAGATCGTGATCAACAACTGGCGGGCGAAGTGCGGCTGCACGAACGTCAACGTCGGCGCCAAGGTGATTCCGCCGGGGACCCAGACGACCATCGAGGTGACCGTCGACACGACCAAGTTCACCGGGCCCAAGCCGTCGGGTCTGACGTTGATCTTCGAGCGGCCCTCGTTCGTCGAGGTCGACCTGAGCACCAATTGCTTCATCCGCAGCGACATCGTCACGAATCCCGGCCTCGTGGATTTCGGGATCTTCCGCCGCGTGGAGGAGTTGCCGTCGGCCTCCCTTACGTTGACCTACGCGGGGGGGCGCTCCGACTGGGAAGTCACCCAGATGAAGACGCGGTCGGCCAACGTGAAGGCCGAGTTTCGCGAACTGAATCGGACGATCGACGGCCAGATCAACTTCCTGCTGACGGCGACGCTTCAGCCCGGAGTCCCCAACGGCTATTTCAAGGACGAGATTACGCTGGTCACGAACGACGCGACCACCCCGACGATCCCGATCGTCGTCGTCGCGAACATCCAGAGCGCCGTGGCGCTCACGCCGTCGATCATCAACTTCGGCCAGGTGAAGCCGGGCCAGAGCGTGTCGAAGACCGTGCTCGTCCGGTCGTCGCAGGCGTTCAGCATCACCGACCTCAAGAGCAGCGAGGACGAGTTGCAGTCGGTCGACAAGACCACCGGCGCGAAGCCCGTCCACCAGGTGACGTTGACGCTCAAGGCGCCCGACCGGCCGGGACCGTTCCATTCCACCCTG
>CALCIC010000718.1 GCA_937907405.1 uncultured Isosphaeraceae bacterium
TATCAGGTGGCCTTGCGGACCGCAGCGCTTCACCGAATCCCCCACATGAGCCAAGGATAATTAGGTCGCAGAACGCTTGTTTCAGGATTATGGATAGCCGATCTCACCACGACCGGGGCCGCGAGGTCAAGAATCGGTCCAGTCGACGGCCAGCGGGGCGAGCATCGCCTGGGGGGATGTGACCGCGCCGACCTGGACCGGGGTCGGGACGACGTGGAGCCAGAACTTCAGGGTCTTCGAGGTCCTCGGCGGATCGAGAGCGGCCGGGGCGGGGAATTCTCGTTCAAGCCCGACCCGGCCGGCGGCCTCGATGGTGAAGCGGTCCGGGCCGCTCCGCGCGAAATCGGCCACGGCGATCGCCGAGCATCGGGCCGAATCCATGACGTGAACCCAGCCTTCAGCCGCTCGATCGCCGGGCGACCACGTGGCGTACGGCTTGAGCCCGGACGCCCCCCCCTGCTCGATCAGCCACCTCGGGGCGGTCCCTCCGACCCTGGCAGCGGGACGTCCCTCGAAGGCGAGCGATTCGCCGCTCCGGAGATGGCTGTAAACCGTCGAACTCGCGCCGCAGTCGACCAGCGCGGGGCCTCCCTGGATCAGAAGGCTCAGGTCGAAGCCCATCGAGCCGACGCGGTCGTCGGGGTCGTCGACCGTCCAGCTCGTCTCGATCCAGCTCTTCGAGTTGACGAATGTGAGGTCGACGGTGGTCCGAAGCGGTTTTCCCCCGGGCGCGTCGACCGTCCCGGTGAAGCGCAGGCCGACGGAGAGGGGCCCTCGCCATCGCCACTCGGCGGCGCCGTCGCCCCCCTGCCCTGGGAACCTCAGCGTCGTCGCCCCGGAGTTGTTGCGGCCGGTCAGGAACAGCCCCCGCGAGTCGGGGGTCAGGTATTCCGCGTTCTGGTTCCGGATCGACGAGAACAGCCCCGCCAGGTCCTCGGGCATGGAATAAATCAGGTGAGATCCATTGCGGACCTGAAACGATCCGGCGACTCGATCCGAGCCGAGTCCTTGCTTCGGCTCGGCGGCGGGCGTCACGGTCGGGCCGAACTCCACCGCGTAGTCGGCGGCCTCGAACGGGCCGGGGCTCGCGTTGAAGGCGAGGACCACTTCCCGCTGATCCGATCCGACGGCGCGGAATTGCGCGGGGACTTCCTTCCCCTGGTGGAGCAGGCGATAGCGGACCCCTTCGTCTCGGCCATGGGTCGGGAGCACGGCCTGGGCCGGATAGCCGAACCGCCGCAGACCCGCCGTCTCCTTCAAGCGGAACGCCAGGCGGCCCGGGGCGTTCGCGCTCGCGGCGGCCCTTGCGATGCGCGAGCCCCCCATGATCACCGCCGAGCCGAGACAACGGCCGAGGAACCGCCTGCGGTCGAGCATCATCATTCTGGGCTCCGAAAAAAGCGACTCGGACTGACGTTCCACGCGAATCGTGGACGCTTGAAGGCGTCGCGATTCTAGGGCGCGTTGATGGACTTGAACAGCGACCGACGGACTTCCTCGCGGCTCGGATGCGTTTCGCGGCGAGCACGCGGGGGCCCGGGTCTTCAACGGTCGTTGGGCTCGACGAGGGGGCCGTAGAAGGCGGGGCGGCGGTCGGCGATGCGGTTGATCTCGTGACGGCCGGGGACGCGGACGAGATGCTTGGCGCGCGCCCGGTCGGGGTCGAGGTCGGCGAACAGGGTCGTCTCCTCGGCGGCGCCGGCTCGGGCGAGGACGTCGCCGGCGGGGTCGGCGATCGAGCTGGCGCCGATGAATCGGAACCCGCTCTCGACGCCGATCCGGTTCACGGCCATGACGTAGACGGTGTTCTCCATCGCGCGGGTCGGGATCATGTGCTCGGCCGAGCAGGCCGCCGGGTCGGGCCAGTTGGTCGGCAGGGCGATCAGGTCGGCCCCCAGGAGCGCGAGGATGCGCGAGGTCTCGGGGAACGAGCCGTCGTAGCAAATCTGGACGCCGACCCGCAGGCCGTTGATCTCGTGGACGGCAGGCGGGCGGTCGCCGGGGTCGACGTGCATGTCGATCCCCAGGTACGGCAGGTGGATCTTGCGGTACGTCCCCCCCAGCCCGTCCGGGCCGACGAGGGCGCAGGCGTTGTAGAGCCGGTCGCCGTCCTTCTCCAGCAGGCCGAAGATGCAGCCGCAGCCGATCGCGCGGGCGACCTTGGCGATCGCGGCCGTCTCCGGGCCGTCGATCTCGACCGCGTGGGCGAGGCCGGCCTCGCGGCTCTCGAACCCGTACCCCGAGAGCGCGCACTCGGGGAAGACCGCCAGCTTCGCCCCCTCGCTCGCGGCGTGCTCAAGCCCGGCGACGATCCGCCCGAGGTTGCGCCCCACCTGGCCGAGGATCGGCTCCATCTGCACCCCAGCCACCCGAACCGTCGCCGCCATGTCGCACCCGCTTCCCTAACCACTCCCGCTTCGGCCCACCCGTCGCCGCAACCCAGTTCTAATGCACTCGCAAGAGTCGGGGCCCCCGCCGCCGAGACTCTTCCGCCATCCCACGAGGCGAATTCTAGGGAGTTCTACGGAGTTTATCGTCGAACTTGATAAACTCCATATACTTCTCTAACGTCTTTAAACTCCCGTAGATGCGTCTCAATGCAGCATTGGCGGTCGTCCCCGATGCTTCCGGCTCGGCTTGGGCTCACGGTCGCCGCCGCGGTTCGAGGGTTCTTCATCGCGCCGCGGTCGGCGGGTCGAGGACGACGGCGGCGGCGAGGTCGTTGCCGAAATTGGGGAAGTCCTTGAGGGTCCAGACCACCTTCTTGTCGCGATCGACTTCGATCAATTGGGGGTTGTCGGGGCCGGCGTGGGTGTTGCCGAAGACGACGTGGCCGTTGGGAAGCACGGCGAGCGAGGTGATCCACTTCAGCTCGATTCCCGGCAGCTCGTCGTGGTCGACGCTCCAGACGATCTTGCCGGCGGGGTCGACCTCGATCAGGCGGTTGCCGTTGCCGGCCGCGATCAGGGTGTTGCCGCCGGCGAGCCTCAGAGCGCCGAAGACCTCGGTCCCGTGGCCGTCGTGGCCGGGCTTCGCGGGGCGGCCGGCCAGGTCGAGCCGGTAGGTCCAGACGATCGAGCCGTCGGGGGCGTACTCGTGGACGGCGCCGTCGAGTTCCTGGCAAACGAGGTAGTGGCCGTTCGCCAGCTTCCGCGCGAGCCGGGTGTCGCGGTGCGGGTTCGGCTTCTCGATCTTCAGGTCCATGGCGTGGACGATCACGCCGTCGCGGTCGACCTCGATGATCCGCCGGTTGCCGGTCTCGGCGATCATCGTCAGGCCGTCGTCGAGGCGCTGAAACGCATGGATCTCGATCGGGCCGTTGTAGCCCGGCCTGGGCCTGGAGGTGTAGCTCCAGACGATCTCCTTCCTGGCGGGATCGATCTCGACGACCGTCGCCGCGTCCTTGTGGGTGAGGACGTCGCCGTCGGGGAGCATGTGCAAGTCATGCCCCTGCGACTTCAACGGCATCTCCCACTCGACCTTCCCCTGGGCGTCGATGATCGCCAGTCGTCCCCGGGCCGCGCCCAGGACCCGACGCCCCTCGGGCGCCTGAGCGTGCGCGACCGAAGCCGAAAGGCAGAAGACGATTCCAAGGAGGAACGCGGACCGTGCGTGCATCGTGCAAACTCTCTCTCTCTCGCTTCTGATAATGTGGCGGCGCCCGGACTGGGCGTTCGACCTCTACAACCATGCCAGGCGTGGGCGAGATCGGCAAGGGATACCAGACTTGAGCAAAACCGATCGTC
>CALCIC010000719.1 GCA_937907405.1 uncultured Isosphaeraceae bacterium
TGATCGACCTCGAGAACCGCCACGCCAGACCCCAGTTCCGCCGGGTGCTCTGGATCGAAACGCCGCACTGAGCTCGGTGGTCTCACCAACTGAGGAACTCGCCAAGGCAGGGCAGCACCAGGATTTTGCCGTCGCCGATTCTCCCCGTACGCGCCTGGCCGACGATGGCCCGGATCGCCGCCGCGACGTTCTCTTGCTCGACGTAGATCGTCAGCTCGACCTTGGGCAGGAACGACGTGTTGTATTCGCTGCCGAGGTAGTGGTGCAGTCGGTCCTTCTGTCGGCCATGGCCCATCGCCTCGCGAACCGTCCCCCCCAGGATCTCGATCCCCTCGGCCTCGATCGCCTCGAGAACCGCCTGGGCGCGAAACGGCTTGACCAGCGCGACGACCTGGACGGGTCTGCCCGTTCGGACCGGCTCGTCCCCCTCCGCGGCCCGCGGCTCGCCCCTCGAATCGTCGCGATCTCCCAATTCCGTCCCCATGTCAGTTGAAAGCCGACCGCCAACTGGCGTCGTCCGCGCCGGGAAACTATGATCAAAGTCTACAACGATCGCGATCGCCCGTGAACGCGCTTGGTTCTCCCGATCCGGTCGGGAGGAGGTCCGGTCGGACGGCGGGGCGTCGACAACTTCGGCAGGCGAGAGGGTTCTTACATGAAGCGCGCGTGGGCGATGTTGGGCGGCATGACGTTGCTGCTGGTGGTGCTCGGTTGCTCCCAGACTTACGACGAGCGGATGGAGCGGACGCTCGACCAGATGAAATACGAGCAACGGCTCAACGACAACCTGATGCCCCCGGTGTCCAAGGGGAAGCTCGAAGAGAACCTGATCTACCTTCGCCCCCCCCGGGGACTGTCCGGCCCCACGAAGACCTTTCAGATGACCGTGGTCGAGCCCGGCAAGTTTGATGACGAAGAGACCTTCATCGAGCCCGAGAAGCAGAGCCTGCACGTCCTCGCGCGGGTCGATCGCCCCAAGGCGGCGGCCAAGAAAGCCCCCGCGGTCGAAGCCGTCCCCCGAGGCGAGTTCAACGCCGACGTCGTCGACCTGATTCGCAACGTTTACGGCGTCGAGCTCAATCTGAGCCAATTCAAGGAGGTCTCGAAGCAAAGGAACACGTTCAAGGCGCACACGCTCGATCTCAATGCCAAGAAGGTCGAGATCTACCTCTACGGGAGCAAGACGACGCCCCACAAGGTGGCGCTCATCTTCGAATACCCCAAGACGTCCGAGAGCGCCGTCGCTCCCAAGATCGGCCTCTGCCTCGAGTCGTTCGCGACCGGCGAGCCCGCCCGGCTGGCGTTCGCCGGCGGCGAGGTCGAGGAAAGCGCCGAGGGCGAAGCCGGCCCCGGCGAGGCCGCGGCCCCCGGCCCTCCGATCTGATCTGATCTGATCGGTCGGTCGGTCCGCATCCGAGGACTTTCCCGGCGAGTCGACGCCCCGTCTCGCCGGGCTTGCTGAGTCGGATTCTGGTCGGCCCGTCTCAGGCGCCGGCCGAGGCCAACTCGACGAGGGACTCCGCGGAGCGGCTCGGCGTCGCTTCATAGCCCTCGGCGAGTTCGTCCCGGAGAATCCGAACGTCCCGAGGCGCCTCGATTCCGATTCGAACCTGGTTGCCTTCGAGCCGAATCACGGTGATCCGAATATCGGAACCGATCGTCACGGATTGCATACTCTTGCGGCTCAGCACCAACATCCCGACCTCCTTGTCTTTTCGACTCGCTTGCCAGTCTAATTGTCACATCATGTCGTTCCGTCACAGGAACCGTCGAGATTCAGCCCGTCCACGCGACATGGTTTTCTCGGCAACCCATGAAACCCATGCATTCATTCCGACGTGGCCTCGGCTCATTCGCGATGACGGAGGGGGTCGATTTCGGTCTAATGTGATCTCCTGTTGAGATCGACCTCCGGGTTGGTTTCCTGCTGGGGGGTAGGGCGTGAAGACCGAGATCCGCGGCCGTTGGAAGCCGCTTCGAAGTCTGGAGCAGGCAGCGGTGATCCTCGCCGCATGCGCGGTCGCCGGTTCCGCGCGGGCCGACCTGATCTATTTCCGGGGCGGCGGCGCGATCCAGGCCCCGGTCGCGATCCGGGGCGATTCGCTCGTGATCGATCTGGCGGGGGAGGAGTACGTCTTTGCTCCCGAGGACGTCCGCGCGCGAATTCCCGGCTTCCTGCCGGCCGACGCCTGGCTCGGCCGCGCCCGGGCTTCCGGGACGACCTCTCGTTTCGCGAGCGCCTGGTGGGCCCTTGAGAACGGCCTCACCGACGAGGCGGCCGCCGAGATCAGGGCGATTCATCAAGCGGCTCCCGAGCACGAGCCGACGGCGCGGATGGCCGCGATGACCGCCAGGTTGGCGCCGGGTTGCATCGATCCCGAGATCCCCGGTTTTCGAGGCGCGTTGCGGGTCCCGTTCGAGACTGCACGGGGGCCGCATGTGCTGTTGTTGCATCAGCACGCCGAAGCCGAGGCCGCCGCCCGGGTCGCGCTCCTGGAACGGGTCGTCGCCGGCTATTACCTGACGTTCGCCGGGGCGGGGATTGATCTCAAGGTCCCCACTCGTCGCCTCGTCTTCGCCTGGTTCGCCGACCGCGCTGATTACCTGGCGTTTCTGAAATCCCAGGAGGCCGGCGCGTTCGTTTCGACCCGGGGCTATTATCATCCGACCTGGAACGCCGTGGTTTTTCACGACGGCCGCGCCGCCGAGTCCGACGTCCAGGAGCGCGAGGTTATCGCCGCGCGTCGGGGGGAGTTGACGCGGCTTCAGGCGGTCCTCGACCGTCTCCCTCCAGGCGGCCGGGCGCGGTTGACGTTCGTGGACGAGCCGGCCCGGGTGGTGGGCAAGGAGGACGGCGCGGCCCTGATCGCGCGGTGGGAACGTGAGATCCGTCGCCGCGAATTGTTGCTGGCCGACCGCCGGGTCGCGATGGACGACGGCATCGCCGCGCACGAGACGGTCCACCTCCTGGTCGCCGCCAGCGACCTTCAGCCTCGCCCCGGCGCGTTTCCACTCTGGCTCCAGGAAGGGCTGGCGATGCAGTTCGAGGTCGTCCGAGCGGGCCGCTGGGCGGGGATCGGCCGCGTTCACGACATCCGCTTGACCGACTGGCGGAACATGAACCCGCCGCCGCCGCTCGAACCGCTGATTCGCGATCGAGGCTTCGGCCGAGGCTACCAGCGCGACCCATACGCCCAGGCCTGGGCCCTGGTCTATTTCTTGCGGGCTCGCCGGTCGGGCCAGTTCGTGACCTTCCTCGACCTCCTCCGCAACCCGTCGCCCGCGGCCGACGACCGTGGGGGCGCCCCGACGTCCCACTTCGACGTCTTCCGCCGCGCCTTCGGCTCGGACCTCGACGTCCTCGAACGCGAGTGGCACGTTTTTCTGCGCGAAGCCGCCACGCCGCTCGAAAAACACGACCCCGACGGGCCTCAGAACCCCCGAGAATCGACTTCTCGGCGATGATGCGATTGACAGATCGTCGCGGATCGCTAAGATTCAACTCACGCAACGACGGGGCGTAGCTCAGCTTGGCTAGAGCGCACGGTTCGGGTCCGTGAGGCCGGAGGTTCAAATCCTCTCGCCCCGATTTCATGACGCGCCGCAGGATCATTGTTTGGTTTGCGGCGTGTTATTTGTCCGACGGAATAAGGGCCGCTGGGATTTCAAGGGGGGGCGAAGCGCTCCCCAAATCGAGGCTGGCTCCTCCTCTCGGTACACTTCCCGCTGGTATTGAAATCTGTAACGGCCTGTTTGATTGCCGGCTCAATCTGAGTGGGTGACGTCGGACAGGTCGTTTCATTTGCGCCAGTGCGTCAGGTCGGCCGGGCCGATATGTTCTGGAGCAATTGCCCCCCTCGGCGGCCCCTGGGATCCGGCAGAGCAAAGGGCTTGTCGGATTTGGCGAGGTCGATCAGCAGTGCGCGGCGGAAGGCGTCGGCGGGGGACGTCGGGGCCTCCGCGCGGTCGTAGGCCGCCGCCGCCTCTCATTAGCCGGAATCGCTGAAACCGGTTGCAAACCACCCGATGAATCGTAAGATCGGACGTGGACAACCATGGTATTCGACGGTGAGCGTCCTCGGATGGGGGTTGCTGCAACAGGAGAGACCGATGGCGGATGGTAAGCTTTCGGGTAAAACCGCGCTGGTGGCCGGCGGGGCGAAGAATCTCGGCGGGTTGCTCAGCCGCCGACTGGCCGCCGCCGGAGCCAAGGTGGTCGTCCACTACCACGGCGCCGGCGCCAAATCAGACGCCGACGCCACGGTCGCCGACGTCCAGGGGGCCGGGGGCGAGGCGTTCGCCATCCAGGGGGACTTCACCAAGGTCGCGGACGTGGAGCGGGTGTTCGAGGCGGCGAAGGCCAGGTTCGGGGGGCTCGACGTCGCCGTCAACACCGTCGGCAAGGTACTCAAGAAACCGCTCACGGAAGTCACCGAGACCGAGTACGACGAGATGGCGGCGGTGAACGCCAAGACCGCGTTCTTTTTCATCCGCGAGGCCGGCAAGCACCTGAACGACGGCGGCAAGATCTGCACCATCGTCACCTCTCTGCTGTCGGCCTACACCGGCCTGTACGCGACTTACGCCGGCGGCAAGGCGCCGGTCGAGCATTACACCCGGGCCGCGTCCAAGGAATTCGGCCCGCGGGGCATCTCTGTCACGGCGGTCGGCCCCGGCCCCATGGACACCCCGTTCTTCTACGGTCAGGAGACCCCGGAGGCGGTGGCGTACCACAAGTCGGCGTCGGCCCTGGGCGGGCTGACGAAGATCGAGGACATCGCCCCCCTGGTGCTGTTCCTCGTAACCGACGGGTGGTGGATCACCGGCCAGACGATCTTCGCCAACGGCGGATATACCACCCGGTAAGTTGCGGCTACGGGGTCTGGATGAGTCGCAGAACCGCGTCATGGCCGGGCCAGGGCGCAGCCAACTCGACTTCCTTCCCGCCCGCGACTGGCTCGCCGTTTTGTGCGATGCCGTCGCGCGCGCGATACCATTCGACCGCGAACGGGCCGTCGGCCTGGCGCAGATCGAGGCGCACGCGGGCGTGTCGCCTGGCGTTCACGTTCGCCTCGCGTCCGTCGTCGTCGGCGTTGGAATGGTAGAGGAGAAACTCTTCACGCCCGCGACGCATCAGCTTCGGCGCCCGCGCGCCCTGGCCGCCGTCCCCGTCGCGGAACAGCGCGGGGGCGTGCTCGAAGTCGGAGAGCTCGATCTTTCGTTGCTCGAAGTAATCACGGATGTACCGAGCGGAGTCCAGGCCGCTCAGGCCCGTGGGAAAGGTGACGTTGCGATTCTGGAACGGTCGCGTCCCGGTCTCGTCGTAGGGCTGCACGACGCTGTAGCGACCGCCGTATCTGGCCGACCCGCCCGAGAGCAGCCAGGGTCCAGCCCCC
>CALCIC010000720.1 GCA_937907405.1 uncultured Isosphaeraceae bacterium
CCGCGGGCGGCCTGGGGTCGGCCGCGGGCTGGAACGCCCAGTGCCGCGCCCAGACCTCCTTGCGCGTCGACGCCTCGGGCGTCGACGACTTGGGCCAGGGCGCCCCGGCGGCGACCCAGCGCTCGAGAACGCCGACCTGGTCCTTCGAGAGCGTCTGCTTCGGCGGCATCTTCAGGTCGCCGGTCCGTCGAACCGCCTGGATGATGAGGCTTTCGTCCGGCTTCCCCGGCTCGACCGCCGGGCCCGAATCCCCCCCCTCGATCAACGTCGCCCGCGAGTCGACCCGCAGGCTCGCCTTCTGCTTCTCCGCCCCGTGGCACGACTGGCAATGCTCGACCAGGAGCGGCCGGACCTGGTTCTCGAACACGTCGAGGTCCGACGGCGGATCGCTCCACGCCGGCGTCGCGGAACAGGTGAACAAGACCGCGGCGGTCCAGATGAATCTCAGCCGATCGTCGGGCATGGGCTACCTCGCTCGGACGCTCCGGCGGGATGGTTTCATTCCGCGTCCAGGGGGGACGAACCTCAAGACCATGGAAATTGTAGACAATTCCAGCCGGATTGTCTACAATGTTTCAGCGGTCGAACCGGCGCCGTCATCTCCTTCCGTCGAGACGTCACGACTTCATTTCACATGAGATTGTTTCCATGAGTGCCGAAGCGGCTGGTTCGCGCGTGGCCCACGCGCTGCGAGAAGAGATCCTGACGGGGCGGATCGAGGCCGGCTCTCGGTTGACCGAGGCCGAGATCGCCAGTCGGTTCGGGGTGGGGCGGGGGCTGGTCCGCGAGGCTGTGCAGCGGCTCTCGCTTCAAGGGTTGCTGATCAGTCGACCGAACCGGGGCGCGGTGGTGGCGCCCGAGGCCCCGCGCGAGATCCGCAACCTGATCGCGCCGATCCGCCGAACGGTCGAGGTCTACGCCTTGCAGCTCGTCTTCGACGACCTCGGCGAGGCCGACTTCGCCGTCTGGGACGCGATCCTCCTGCGGATGCGCGCGGCCTGCGAGCGCCGCGACTTCCAGGCCGTCGCCGAAACCGACGTCGCGTTCCATCGCGCGTTGCTCGAACGCGCCGGTCAGCCCGACCTGATCGTGATCTGGGAGACGCTCGTGGGCCGCATCCGCTCGCACTTCCAGAGCACCCAACGACGACACCCCGACGCCATGGAGATCTACGACGAACACCGCGCGATCCTCGAATCGTTCCGCGGCCGCGACCTCGCCGCCGCCACCCGGCTGCTCAAGGAGAAGATCGGCTGAGCAGCCCGGCCGTCCTCCATACGCCCCATCCCGCCCGAACCTTGAAAACGCCCTCGTCGCCGCAATCGAATCCTGTTGACACGCCGCTGAACGGCCTTGAAAACGGCGATTGCAGGGGGTTGCCGGCGTCCCCTACAATTAGTGAGTCATCGACGTGTCGAAGAGATGGGGGGCGGTCCAAACTCTGACGACGAAGGCGAGGCCGAGATGAATCGCGCATCGCTCGGAAGGGCGGCGCTGGGATGCCTGGCGGGCGCGTTGGGCGTGGCCGCCGTCGGGTCGACGGCGGCGCGGGCCGACGTGATCGTCTTGCGAGGCGGCGGTCAGGTCGAGGGCAAAGTGGTTCCCGCCCCCGCGGCCAAGTCCCAATCGGACAAGGCGAAGCAGGATGAGCGCGTCGAGGTGCTGCTGCTCAAGAGCAAGGCGCCGTTGATGCTGCGTCGGGAGCAGATCCTCGACGTCATCCCCAAGGCGAGTCCGCTCGACGCGTACCTGGCGAAGCGCGCGGCGGCCCCGGCGACCGGCCAGGCGCAGTTCGAGCTGGGCGAGTGGTGCGAGAGCCAGGGGCTCGACGACCTGGCCCGGGTTCATTTCCAGGCGGCCGTCAAGCACGACGACTCGCTCGCCGAGGCCCACCAGAAGCTCGGCCACGTCGAGCACGACGGCAAGTGGCTGTCGCGCGACGCGATCCGCAAGGCCCAGGGGATGATCCGATACAAGGGACGTTGGATCACCGAGGAAGAGAAGGCCAGGGAGGAAGAAGAAGCCGTGACGACGGCCGGCCAGGCGTCGTGGGTCCGGCGGATCAATCTGATGGTCCAGGCGGTTCGGTCGGGAGCGCCGGACCGCCGCCGCGAGGCCGAGACCCAGCTCATGCAAATTCGCGACCCGGAAGCGGTCCGGCCCCTGATGAAGGTGATGGGAAACGCCGAGGCCGACCTCCGGATCCTGCTCACGCAGACTCTCGGCGAGATCCCGGGCAAAGAGTCGGCGCGGGCGCTGGTGCGGCTGGTCCTGGCGGAGACGGAAGACCACGTCCGCGCCGCGATTCTGGACCGGCTCCGGAAGAACGACGACCCCGGCATACCGGCGCAGCTCATGCGGGCGCTGGGCGCCGACGACCTGAGAGTCGTCAACCGCGCGGCCTGGGCCCTGGGAAACCTCGGCGTCGTGGAAGCCGTGCCCCGGCTGCTCAACGTGCTGGTGACGACCGAGCAACGGATGGTCATGGTCCCTCCGTCCGCTCCCGCCGGCGTGGGGCCGGGAATCGGATACGGGTCGGCCTTGATGGCGTTCAACGGCAGTTCGGCCGCCTACCTCAACCCGCCGGTCGTGGGCCCCGGCGTCGTCGCCTACGGCGCGACCGTCGTCCCCTACGTGTACGGGTTCTACCCCGACGGGTCGCCGGTGCGGCCGTACATCCCCCCCGGGCTGCCGGGAGGAGACCCCGTCAATCTGCAACGCGGTCCCGACCGGGGGCCGATGCCGCAGCTCATGACCTACACCTACCAGAACTCCGAGGTCCTCGGGGCGTTGATCAATCTGACGGAGCAGGACTTCGGCTACGACGTCGGCCTCTGGAAACGCTGGGTGGCCCGCGCTTTCAATCCCCGTCCCAATCCGGTCCGCAAGGTGCCCCAGCCCTGATCCGACCGCGACGTCGCAACGACGCAGAACCCAAGGAGCAGTACGTTGACCGAGGCCGAAATGGATTTCGACGCCGAGCGCGGACGCCTGATTCGCGAGACGCTCCAGCGCCTGGAATCGCTGGGAAGGGCCGGAGCGACGAACCTGCCGCGCGTCGCCTTCGAGCAGGTCGCGGCCGAGGCCCCCAGGGAACCGGCGCCCAGGGCCGTCGCGACCGCGGCGCCGCCGCGCGCCCAACCGATCGAGCCGGTTGCGCAGACCACGCCGGTCGCGCGTCCGCGGCCGACCCCGGTCGCTCCCGGGGGATCGCTGTTCGATGATTCGGGGCGGGGCGGGCCGATCATCGCGCCCGAGGACCGGCCTGGGCTGCTGGCGAGCCTCGCCCTCCACGTGGCCGAGTGCCGCAAGTGCCCGCCCCTGGCGGCCGCGCGGACCCGGACGGTCTTCGCCGACGGCAGCCCGACGGCCCGCCTGATGTTCATCGGCGAGGCCCCAGGCGAGGAGGAGGACCGGACCGGCGTCCCGTTCGTCGGCCCGGCCGGACGGTTGCTCACCGACATGATCACCAAGGGGATGGGCCTCGCCCGAGAAGACGTCTACATCGCCAACATCCTCAAGTGCCGCCCTCCCCAGAACCGCGACCCGACCCCCGAAGAGTCGGCGAACTGCTTCCCCTACCTCGACCGCCAGATCGAGATCGTCCGCCCCGAGTTCATCTGCCTGCTGGGCAAGGTCGCCGCGAACACGCTGCTGGAAACCGGCCTGAGCCTGAGCCGCCTCCGCGGCCGGTGGCACCGCGTCCGCGGCGTCCCGACCATCGCCACCTATCACCCTTCGTATCTGCTCCGCACCCCGTCCGCCAAGAAGGACGCCTGGGAAGACCTGCAAATGCTCATGCGCGCCATGGGCCTGCCGGTTCCCAAGCGCAAGGAGTAGGCGGAGCAAGAGGGGTCAGGAGACGCCGGCCATCCGCTCGAATTCAGGCTCGTCGAGGATCGCGACGCCGAGTTTGCGGGCCTTTTCGAGCTTGCTGCCCGCGTCGGCGCCGGCGAGCACGTAGGTGGTCGACTTGGAGACCGAGCCGGTCACCTTGCCGCCGAGGCTTTTGATCAGGACCTCGGCCTCCGGGCGAGTGCGCTTGGGAAGGGTTCCGGTCAGCACGAAGGTCTGGCCGGCGAACGGCAGCCCGACGGCGTTGAGGGTCGGCGGCCGGTACGGTTGCGGGTCGACCCCCACCGCGCCGAGCTGGTCGAGAAGCTGCTGGTGCTCGGGGTCCTGGAAGAACTCGTGGACGCTGGCCGCGACGATCTGGCCGAGCCCGGGGATCGCCTCAAGATCGGCGAGCGGCGCCTCGCGGACCTCGGCGAGCGTCGGGTATCGGGCCGCCAGCAGTTCGGCCGTCCGCACGCCGACGTGGCGGATCGCCAGCCCGGTCAAGAAGCGGTCGAGCGTGCGATGCTTGCTCCGCTCGATCCCCGCGATCAGGTTCTCGGCCGATTTCTCCCCCATCCGATCCAGGTCCGCCAGAGTGGGGGCGTCGAGCCGGTAGAGGTCGGCCAGGGTGCGGACCAGGCCCGCCGCGACGAGCTGCTCGATGAGCTTGTGGCCCAGACCGTCGATGTCGAGCGAGTCGCGGTGGGCGTACTGGCGGAGCTTCCCCTTGAGCTGCTCGGTGCAGGCCGAGGGGGGGTTCGAGCATCGATAGTCGACCTCCCCGGGGTCGCGGACGACCGCCGCGCCGCAGTTCGGGCAGTGCTCGGGGAACTGGTAGGGCGCCTCGGCGCCGGTCCGGGCTTCGATCTCGACCCGCACGACCTGGGGGATGATCTCGCCGGCCTTCTGGACGACCACGGCGTCGCCGACGCGGACGTCCTTGCGGGCGATCTCGTCGGCGTTGTGCAGCGTGGCCCGCTTGACCGTCGTGCCCGCCAGCCGGACCGGGACCAGCTCGGCGACCGGCGTCAGCTTGCCCGTCTTGCCGACCTGGATCGTGATCGCCTCGATCCGCGTGACCGCCTGCTCGGCCTCGTACTTGAAGGCGATCGACCATCTCGGGCTTTTGGTCCGCGCCCCCAGCCGCCGCCGCTGGTTCAGGTCGTCGACCTTGATCACCATGCCGTCGGTCTGGAAGTCGAGCGTGTTCCGCCTCGTCTCCCACTCCTGGACGTGGTCGATCACCTGCTCGATCGAGTCGCACCGCTTCATGTGCGGGCTGACGGGGATTCCCAGCGCCTTGACCTTCTGGACGCGGTCGAAGTACGAGGTCTCGTCGAGGCCCTCGTATTCGCCCAGCCCGTGCGATACGAACCGAAGCCGGCGCTGGCCGCAGATCCTGGGGTCGAGCAGCTTGAGCGAGCCGGCGGTGGAGTTGCGGGGGTTCTCGAACGGTTTCTCCCCCGCCTCCAGGCGGATCGCGTTGAGGCGGGCGAGCTCGGCGTTGGTCATGTAGACCTCGCCCCGGACTTCGAGCAGCGCGGGCGGGTCGCCCT
>CALCIC010000721.1 GCA_937907405.1 uncultured Isosphaeraceae bacterium
GGTCGTTCTGCGAGCGCAGGGTCTGGCTGAGGCGTCGGCATTCGTCGAGTTGACGACGCGCCCCGAACTGGCAGCCGGGCAGGGCCGCCGCCAGGGTCGTCGCGAGGAAGGTCGTGGCCATGAGGCGGAACGCGCGGATCATCGATTCCGTGTCCTTTCGGAAACGATCGCGGGCCGAGGCGACGACCGGGCCGGGAAACGTGAAGCGACCCGCTTCCACCGGAATCCAGGCGGGAAGCGGGTCGTCATGGTGGTCGCGCGAGGGTGATCGCGCCGATTTCTTAACGGATTCAGCCGCCGGGGGCAACCCCAGGTCGGCCCGGCGTCATCCGAAGAGCATGCCGGAGATCGACTGGACGAGGCCGGAGGCGACGCCCCCCTCGTTGAAGTCGTAGAGGTTGCGGACCAGGTCTTGCGCGATGAACGCGCCGAACAGGATGATCAGGCTGGCGGCGGCGAGGAGCCCGATGGAAAGCCCGTCCCAATCGACGGCGGCCTCGCGGGAGATCACCATCGCGGGGGTCGAGGCGGCGCCGCTGGGGGAGTCATCCGAAGCCCACGAGGTGGCCATCTCGCTGGAGACGGCGTCGTCGAAGCCGTCGTCCTCGTCGTCGTCGTCGTCGTCGGCGAAGGCCGACGGCGCCATCGCGGTGGCGGCGTTCTGGTCGACGTCCTCCTCGTCGATCGCGAAGCCCTCCGAGCCGCTGTCGCTGTCTTCCAGGTCGAAGTCGCTGCCGCCGGTCGGGAGCTGCATGGTGCGATCGTCCGACTCGTCGTCGAGCGCGGCGTCGACCTCGAAGTCGGTGTCGTCGAAGATGTCCTTTTCCCCCTTGCCGACCGCCGGAGGAGGCGTCGCGGCCAGCGACGGCTTGGGCTTGGCCGGCGCGGCCTTGGGAGCGGGCTTGGCCTTGGTGGCGGGGACGTCGTCGCCGCTGAGCGGCGCCAGCTCGATGGAGTCGCCCCCCAGATCGAGGCCGCCGATGCCTTGCAGGTTGATCCCCGAATCGCTGGGGCGGGACAGGTTGATGCCCGACAGGTTGGGGTCGGCGGCGGTCACGTCCGAATCGCTGGGGCGCATCGGAGTGGCCTCGAACTCGTCGCTGGCGTCGAGGGCGCTCAGCTCGAAGTCGCTGCCCGACTCGGGCTGAAGCACGTCGACCAGGTCGCTCGACGGATTCAACTCGAAATCGCTGTCTTCGAGGTTCGCGGCCGGGACCTCGTCGGCCGAGCCGGAGACCGGGCTCGAGCCGATGGCCGTGTCTCCGGATCCCGAACTCGCCAGGAAGCTGTGCTCGGAGGTGTCGTCCTTGATCAGGGTCACGTCCGAATCGCTCAAGAGCTTGCGGTCGGGGTCGGGCGAGGCGAGCCGGACGTCGGAGTCGCTGGCGCCCATGGGCTGTTCGGGGACCAGCCGGACGTCGGAGTCGCTCGGCCGCTTGCCCGATGATTGCATGCCGATGATCACCGAGCTCGAACCGGTCACCGGGTTGGGGGGCACCGAGAGATCGTCGAACATCAGGTCGTGGTCCGAGCCCGATTCTTCGGTCGGCTTGCCCCCGAAGGCCCCGAAGTTCATGGTCTCGGCGCCGAGATCGGCCTTGGCCACGCCGAGCTGGAACTCGGACAGGTCGAGGTCTTCCAGCTCGCCCTCGCTGGAGGCGGCCGGGACGTCGAGGTCCGAGAGCCGCAGCTCGGCGTCGCTGCCCAGCCCCCGGCGACGCGCCAACTCGTCGACGTCGGCCGCCCGGAACTGCCAGGTTCCGCCGTCGAGGTAGGCGTGGACTTCGCGCTTCTGCGCTTTCCCCGTCAGTTCCTCGGGACTCATCCCCAAGACGCGGGCGGCTTCTTCAAGCGTGTAAAATTGTGCCATTGGACATGGTCCTCGCGGTCGAGATCGGCCGTGGCTTGGCCGTGGTTGGTCGATTCCAAGTGAGCCGGAGACCGCGACCGAACCGATTCGCCCGGCTAGCGGTCCCCCGACGGTCGTCCTGGCTGCGAACCGGCGTTCAACGTCGCCTCTTTGATCGCGCTGGGCTCCGGCGGTTGATTGTTGTAGTGTTCCAGCCTCAGGTCGTACTGATACTGCCTAGCGGCTTCCAGCTTGACCACGCCCTTGGGGTTGTTGGGGTCGACCCGGTAAATCGCGAACGCCCGCGTCTTCGTGTCGATCAGATACAGCCACTGCGAAGTCCCGCCGGAGGGGGAGGTTACAAGCGCCATCGTCCCCCCCGACTCGTCCGACGCCAGCAGCCCCGGACGCGGGCTTCGAGGGGGCGCGGCGGCTCTCTGGGGCTCTCCCCCAGGCGCGGTCTGGGCGGCCGCTTCCGGCCCCCTCGCCCCGCCGATCCAGGCGAGGGCGACTCCCAGGATCAAACCGGGCAGACCATACCGCGCCGCACCGCCCCAATTGCGTACGAGCATCACGTCCATCCTCCTTGACGCCGCCGCCGACCCCAGGCCTTCAGGACCGGCTTCCTCGTCCCATCGCGACCGGCCGCGCGACGCGCTCCTGAACGTAGGGAGTTCCCCCTCCACGCGGACCCGCCGTCGACTCGATCGAAATTTAGTTTATCACACGGTTTTGGGGAAATCCGACGATCCGACGATATTTGGACGAACCTCCCCCGCGACAGGCGTCGGCCGTCTTCA
The DNA here is from genome assembly GCA_937907405.1 of uncultured Isosphaeraceae bacterium. GTDB lineage: Bacteria > Planctomycetota > Planctomycetia > Isosphaerales > Isosphaeraceae > Paludisphaera. The sequence continues at coordinate 2,650 of CALCIC010000721.1, forward strand.
TTCCGATCGCGGCCAACACCTCATTTTAGCGCCTCGGCCGATCGACGCAAGCCCACCCGGTCCGGTTTGCCGAATTGCTACAATCCATAAAAACGCCGCGCGTATTCCTTGAAGTCCCTTGTCCTTGTTGGTACGTTGTTAAACAATCATTGTGGCAGCGCCCGACGTCCTCGTCGGCCGAGCCGCGCCGCCGACCGCCCGCGAACCTGACGTTCACCGGTTATTCCGCCTGAGACGGCCCTCGCTCGCCGTAGCTCCGATCAGAAGGATTGATCGCAATGCCTGGAACCCGAGATCGGAAAGTCCTAGGAACGATCCTCGCCTCCCTTGGAATCCTCGGGGGCTTGACTTTGGAAGCCCTGGGGGACGACAAGGACGCCCTTGTGGGAACCCCCGCGTCGCTGGCGGTGAGCCCGGCCGACGCCACGCTGGCCGGCCGTCGCGCCGCCCGCCAGTTGATCGCCACGGGGACGTATCCCGAGGGGGTCCGCGACCTCACCCGCGCGCTCGAATGGTCGAGCGCCGATCCGGCGGTGGCGGTCGTGTCCGAGACCGGCCGCGTCACCCCCCGGGGCGACGGCAAGGCGGTGATCACGGCCCGACGGGGAAGCGTCGAGGTTTCGACGACCGTCGAGGTGAAGGGCATGAGCGAACCCGCGCCGGTGAGCTTCCGCCGCGACGTGATGCCGGCGCTCGGCCAGGCGGGATGCAACATGGGCGCCTGCCACGGCACGCCCACCGGCAAGGGGGGGTTCAGGCTCAGCCTCCGCGGCTACCTGCCCGAGGAGGATTTCCTCACCCTCACCCGCGAGTCGGGCGGACGCCGGATCAGCACCTTCGCCGCCGACGCGAGCTCCGTGCTCCGAAAGCCGCTGGGCGAAATCCCTCACGAGGGGGGACTGCGGATGAAGCGCGCGTCGAAGACCTTCGAGTTCATTCACGACTGGATCGCCGAAGGCGCCCACGACGACCCCGGCGGCCCCACGCCCGTCAAGCTTGAGATCGTCCCCGGCGACCGCGTCCTGAACGCTCCGGCGACGACCCAGCAACTCGTCGCCCTGCTCACCCTTTCCGACGGCTCCCAACGGGACGTGACGCCGATCTGCTACTACGATTCGTCCAGCCCCGACGTCGCCGAGATCGACGCCGACGGCTACGTCGTCTTCAAGGCACGGGGCGAGGCCACCCTGATCGCCCACTATCTGAACCTCGTGGGCATCGTCAACCTCACGCATCTGGTCGAGGTGCCCGGCTTCCAGGTCGCCCAGGTCCCCCAGGACAGCGTCGTCGACCGCGCGGTCTTCGAGAAGCTCAACCGGATCCGGATCGCTCCGTCCGAGAACTGCACCGACGCCGAGTTCCTCCGTCGCGTCCACCTCGACGTCATCGGCTCGCTCCCCACGACCGAGGAGGTCGCGGCGTTCCTGGCCGACAAGGACCCCCAGCGCCGCGCCAAGGTGATCGACGGGCTGCTGGTACGCCCCGAGTTCTACGACTTCTGGGCCCTCAAGTTCGCCGACGTCCTGCGGTCCAACAGCCGGCTGATCCAATCCAAGGGGGCTTACGCCTTCCACCGCTGGATCCGGTCGGCCCTTGAGCGCGAGATGCCGTTGGACCAGTTCGTCCGCGAGCTGCTGACGGCCGACGGCTCGACCTACTCCAACCCCGCGACCAACTACTACCGGATCAGCCGCGACCCGCAGAGCCTGGTCGAGACCACGGCCCAGCTCTTCCTGGGGGTCCGCATCCAGTGCGCCAAGTGCCACAACCACCTGTTCGAGAAGTGGACCCAGGACGACTACTACGGCTTCGCCGCCTTCTTCTCGCAGGTCGGCCGCAAGAACGGCAACCTGCCCGAGGAAGAGGTCGTCTACTCGACCGGCGCGGGGGAGGTCCATCAGCCCCGGACCGGCAAGCTGATGCCCCCCAAGGCCCTCGGCGGCCCCGTGCTCGACGACCCCAAGCTCGACCGCCGCGTCCAGCTCGCCAACTGGCTGACGGCCGCCGACAACCCGTTCTTCGCCAAGAGCCTGGTCAATCGGATCTGGTACCACCTGATGGGTCGGGGGATCGTCGAGCCCGTCGACGACTTCCGCGTCTCGAACCCCGCGTCCAACGACGCCTTGCTCGAAGGACTGACCAAGGGCTTCATCGACGGCGGCTACAATCTCAAGTCGCTGATCCGGACGATCCTCCTGAGCCGGACCTACCAGTTCTCGGCGACGACCAACAAGTTGAACGCCGACGACGCGATCTACTTCTCGCACGCCGCGACCAAGCTCCTGCCGGCCGAGGTCCTGCTCGACGCCATCTCGGTCGTCACGGGGACGACGACCGCGTTCGCCGGCCTCCCCGCCGGCGCCCACGCCATCCAGATCCCCGACGGCAAGATGGACAACCCGTTCCTCAAGACCTTCGGCCGGCCGGCTCGCGAGCTGGCCTGCGAGTGCGAGCGCGAGAGCGACTCGAACCTCTCGCAGGCGCTCCAGCTCATCGGCGGCGCGACGGTCAACGGCAAGCTCCACGACGACAACGGCCGGATCGCCAAGCTCGCCAAGAGCGGCAAGACCCCCGAAGCGATCACCGAGGAACTCTACCTCGTCGCCCTCGGCCGCGCCCCCAACGCCGCCGAGCTCGAAGCCGCCGTCAAGCACCTGAAGGCCGCCAAGGACCTTCGCTCCGCCACCGAAGACCTCGGCTGGGTCCTGATCAACTCCAAGGAGTTCCTGTTCCGGCATTGAACGGAGCGGCCGTGTGGCTGTGGCGGAGCGAAGCGCCGCCACAGTCCGGACGCTTCTGGCAATCCCATCGGTGGCATTCCGACACAGCCACACGACTGATCAATCGCCATGTGGTCTCTTGGGGTAGACTGGTTCGGATGGGCGTCTTCCGCGAAATCGATCCCCGGGAACCGCGGGTGCCTCCCTCCCGTCGACAGGGCGCTGATCCGGGCAAGCTAGCCAGGCAAATCTCCCTGTTCGGACGATCGACGGTCGGCATGCCGCCCTGGGTTTACGAGGGGACGGACGGGATCCTCGTGCTGTACGGTTGGGGTGACTCGGGCCACGCGAATCGCCAAGCTCGCTCCGGACGTGTTGATCCGAGTCGAGGTGATCGGCAAACTCCCCAAAGCCTATGCCTCGGCCCCCAAGATTGGAGACGTGCTCCCATGACCACGGAGTTGCAACGAGAAGCGACGTCCGTGCTCGCCGAGGTCTGGGCGCTCTCGCCTGACGTCCGGCTCGGCCAGTTGCTCGCGCACCTTGGTTTTCTTGGAGACGCCCATCTCGGGAAAGGGCTCGGATACATTGAGGACGACGAGTTCCTGGCCGTCCTTTACCGACATCGATCGGAACTTCTCGCACGACTGGAAAGCGGGCCCGCCCCCGCGCTCCGACCGGCCGGGGCCGACACGTCGATTTCCGGGAGTCCGACGCTCCTGTAGACGTCCAAGTGAAGCCGAGGAGCCATGGGCGATGGACCTGGATGAGTCGACGGTGAGAGAGTCCAAGGTGATCTCGAAGCCGGCCTTCGAGACCCTGGTTTTTCTGACTTTCATCCTCCTCACCATCCTGGTGACGGTCGGCGCCGTCAAGCTCAGCCGGGCCCTGGGCCACCAGCTCAATGTCGGCTTGATCGGCGGCTTGGGTCTGCCGAATATGATCCTGTCGAGGATCGCTTTGGACCGCGTCCTCAAGCGGTTCGGCCTCTCCCGCAGCGGCAAGACCATGGAGAGGCGGGGGCGGACCGTGGCCATCCCCGAGGGGGACGTCGACGATGACGAGGTGGTCGAGGTCCGCTTCCCAAAGTCGTTCGTGAGGTTCCTCTTCTTGGGATGCCTCGCAGGCTGCGTACTCCTCGCCGCCGGACCGAGGTTGGTCTCGCAACCGGACGTCTGGCTAGCAGCCCTGTGCTACCCCATGAGTGCCTTCTTCGGCCTGGGGTTCCTCGGGTTCTTGTTCGACCGCAAGCCGCAGGCCTGGGCGGATCGGGACGGAATCACCGGTTATACAGCCGGCAACCAGTTCCGACGAAGATTCGTTGCCTGGTCCGAGATCGCCTCCTGCGAGATCGAAACGTTCTACGACACGTTCGGCAAGCCGGTCCTGACCCGGCCGATCCTCAAGGGCTGGAACGGCGAGCCCCTGATGTCGCTCTATCTCCTTTACACGAGCATGGAGGACCAGGAGCGGCTGGTGAAGTATATCAAGGCGAGGCTGCCCAAGCCGAAGGACGACTTCTGGGAGTGAGGTCGCGACGGAAAAGCAGAGACATTCGCTCTGTTGACAGCCGGTCAGGGGTGAACGTGCTGGCCGGGACGCAATCCGTCGCGGGGGACCGCCCGTCTGCCGAGACGTGATAGAATAGCCTCGTATTTGCTTTCCCGCTCCCCCTACGAGGCCCGGTCGTGAGTTCGACTTCAAGTGAGCGCGTGCTGGTCGTCCCCGCGTCCGAGCTGGACCGTCTGGGGCGGTTTCAGGGGTTTCGGGCCGACGCCGAGCGGTATCTGTCGGCCCTGCTCACGCCGGAGCTGATGGCGTACCGGCCGCGGTCGGAGGTCGAGGACGACCCGAATTGGAAGCAACTCATCCCGTACGTCGTGCTCCGCGCCGGCGCCGCCGTGTTCAGCTACACTCGGGGCAAGTCGCAGGGGGAGTCCCGGCTGCATCGACTGCGGTCGCTGGGCGTCGGCGGGCACGTCGACGAGGCCGACGCGGAAGGGGGCTGCGGGCGCGCGGCCTACGATACGGCCATGGCCCGAGAGTTGGCCGAGGAGGTCGACGTCCAGAGCCGGGGGGTGATGACGCTCGCCGGGCTGATCAACGACGATTCGACCCCCGTCGGCTCGGTCCATCTGGGGGTGGTCCACGTCTTCGAGCTGGACGCGCCGCGCGTCGTCCCGCGCGAGGAGGGCCTCGCCGATTCCCGGTTCGTCCCGATCGCCGAGTTGCCAACGGCCCGCGACGAATTCGAGACCTGGTCGCGGTTCTGCATCGACGAGTTACTGGGAAGTCGCTGAGATCCGTGAAGCATGCGACAGGATTGGGATTACTGCATCAGCCCTTGGAAGACTCACCACCAAGGAGGAGAAGACTGGGGACGCATCGGCCCGCCTGTCGGAAGAAGATTTGAACCACGGAGGACAGGAGGACACGGAGGAAGAAAAGACAAAGAAGGTTCGGGCCGTTTCTCCTCCGCGCCCTTTGCTCTGCAAGCGATGCGAAGCCTCGCGTTCTGAGAAGATTCCGACTCGCGGAGAGGCCCCAAATCTCTTTCCGTCCCCCCTCCGTGTCCTCAGCGTCCTCCGTGGTGAATTCTTCTTCCGACAGGCGGGCCGATGCGTCCCCAGTCTTCTCTTCCTTATCGGTGAGTCGTCCGCTCCGGTTGGGGTACGGGGAGCGTCGAGCGGGTCATGATCTGCGGGCTGGGCGACGGCCCGGACTGGCGAGCGTCGAGCCAGTCGACGACGGCCGGGAAGACCTCGGCCGGCGCGTGCCGGCTCCAGACGAGGTCGCAATGGCCGTACTCGCCCGCGTTCCCCTGCTCCTTGCCGAAGATCAAGAGCGTCTTGTCCGGACTGCCCAGCGCGTCGAAGGTCGCTTTCGTCGAAGCGACGTCCGAGATCAAGTCGCTGCTTCCGGCGACCATCAGGGTCGGGGTGAGCACCTCGGGAAGATGGGCCGCGTAGTCGATCCGCTCGTCGGCCGAGAGCAGGTGGCCGTCGCGAAGGTAGGGCGCGAACTGGCGGAGCGCGCCGGGGCCGGGGTCTTCGAGCGTGTAGCCGTAGAACCGCGAGACGGTGCGGCGGTCGACGTTCTCGGCCGTGTAATAGAAGCGATCGATCCTGTCCATGCCCGGCAAGTGGAGGAAGGCCAGCGGCCTCCCCAACCGGCCGGCGCTGGCGAGGGTCAAGATCCCCCGAATCCCGGCGTTGGCGCGGATCATGGCCTTCTGAGGCGTCGTCGCCTGGATGATCGTGCTCCCCATGCCCACGAAGTTGGCGATCCGATCGGGCTCGGGACTGAGCTGAAGGTACGGGAACACGACCATTCCGCCGAGGCTGTGGCCGATCCAATTGACCCGCCGCCGCCCCGAATCGCGCTCGACGTATTCGAGGATCGCGGGCAGGTCGTTGCGCACCACGTCGTCGACCGACCAGAACGACTCGCCGCGCTCGCGGAAGGGGGTTTCGCGCAAGAACCTGTTGATTCGTTCGCAGGCGCCCGTCCGGGAGTTCTCGCCCGCCGCGCGGACGTCGAAGACGTAAACCTCGTAACCGCTCGCGGCCAGTTTCCCGGGGAGGTGGTCGTCGGTGATCGTCCAGAATGTGGCGTTCAGCCCCAGGCCGTGGCAAAGAATCACGGGCAGCTTGTCAGGGTCGGGGCGGGGCGGCCGATAGTGGCGGACTCCCAATCGCCAGCCGTCCCTCGTGTACGCGAAATCGTCCGAGCAGGGACGGAGATCGGGCGAGGGGGCGTTGCGGCGCATCGCGGCGCAGCCGGTGATTCCGGAGGCGAGCGCCGACGTCGCGACCGCCGCCCACTGCCTCCGTGACAGACGGTGCATGCGTTTCGGGTTCCTTCCCAACGAGCGCGGACGAGCCCCGAAGGTCGTCCTGACCTTCAGGCCGCAAAATCCTAATCAATCGCCCGATTCCTGGGAACGCGAGCTGCCCAAGTTGGGGCCGTCCTCCGCGTCGACCCCTCGCAACCCCGCGGAGATCGGCCGATCGCCCCATAATTCGTCCATTTCAGCCGACTTCCGTCTTGAACGCGCCGTCGAGGGGTCGCAAGATCGGTGGACGTCGCCGGTCGCGCAAACCACCACGAACAAGGAATTGCATCCATGTTGTCGGGAATCACGGGCGTTGTGATCATCGTGGCCGCCGTCGTCTTGCTGGCGCTGGGCTGGATCGCCGGGGCGTACAACAAGCTGGTATCGCTGCGCAACCGCTACAAGACGGCGTTCAGTCAGATCGACGTGCAGCTCAAGCGTCGATACGACCTGATCCCCAACCTGATCGAGACGGCCAAGGGCTACCTGAACCACGAACGGCAGACGCTTGAAGCGGTGGTCACCGCGCGGAATTCGGCCCTCGCGGCGAGTCGAACGGCCGCCGCCAACCCCGGCGACCCCTCGTCGATGGCCGGCCTGGCCGCCGCCGAAACCCAGCTCGGCGGCGCCCTCGGCCGCTTGTTCGCCGTCGCCGAGGCCTACCCGGACCTCAAGGCCAACCAGAACTTGCTGGCGCTTCAGCAAGAGCTGAGCGCCACCGAAAACCAGATCGCCGCGTCCCGCCAGGTCTTCAACAACGCGGTCATGCAGTACAACACCGCCCGCGAGGTCTTCCCCACCAACCTCGTCGCCAACGCGATGGGCTTCGCTCCCTCGCAGCTCTTCGAGTTGGAAAACGACAAGGAACGCGCCACTCCGGGCGTCTCGTTTTAGGGCCCGGCCCGCGCCGCGACCCATCCGCATCCGAGCTTGCCGAGCAACGGGGAGGCTGGTAGGCTCTGGGCTCTTGACCCTGGAAAGCCCGGGAGGATGGTAAGGAGACCGTCGAGAGCAGCCCGGGCCTGACTTACCACGGACGCACGGCCGGGCCGAATCATTTTGAAAAACTCCAACATCCACAAGGTCGTCGTCATCGGTCTCGACGGCCTCGAGCCGAGCATCGTCGACCCGATGCTGGCGGCGGGCGAGCTGCCCAACCTGGCGCGGCTCGACGGCGGCGACTCCAATCAAGGGGTCGCGCGGATCGCCACGACGAGCCCCGCGCAGACTCCCGTCGCCTGGTCGACGTTCGCCACCGGGGTCAATCCCGGCGGCCACGGCGTCTTCGACTTCCTCCGTCGCGACCCGGCGCGTTACACGCTCGACAGCGGGCTGAACCGCTATGAGCAGAAGAACCCCTTGTTCCCCCCCAGGGCCGTCAACCAGCGCCGGGGGACCACGGTCTGGGATCTGCTTTCGACCGCCGGAATCCCCTCGACGATCCTCCGGTGCCCTTGCACCTACCCGCCCGATCGGCTCCGCGGCGCGTTGCTGGCCGGGATGGGAGTGCCCGATCTTCGAGGCGGCTTCGGCACCTCGACCTATTACACGACCGACCCGGCCGCCGCGCCCCGCGAGAGCGAGAACGTGGTGACGATCGTCGACGACGGCGAAGCCCCGATCGCAACCCGCCTGATCGGCCCGCGCAACCCCCGGTCCCGCGCCGACTGCCATCTCGACGTCCAACTCGTCCGCGGCCCCGAGCCCGATTCCCTGACGATCCGGTCGAGCGGCGAGCCGCGCGAAATCCAGGTCCGCGAAGGGCGCTGGAGCGGCTGGTTGAGGGTCAAATTCAAGGTCGGGCCGCTCCAGTCGGTCCACGGGATCGTCCGGTTCCACCTGATCCAGCTTCAGCCGTCGATCATCCTCTACGCCTCGCCGGTCAACTTCGATCCCGCGTCGCCGCTGTTCCCCATCAGCGCGCCCCCCGAGTACGCGCGTCAGCTCGCGGGCGACGTCGGCACGTACCACACGACGGGCATGGTCGAGGACCACAACGGCCTGATCAACGAGCGGATCAGCGAGGAAGCGTTCCTGGCCCAGTGCGGCGACGCCTGGCGCGAGCGGCGGGCGATGATGGAGCGCGAGCTGTCACGATTCGACGCCGGCCTCTTCTACTGCCTGTTCGACACCCCGGACCGGGTCCA
>CALCIC010000722.1 GCA_937907405.1 uncultured Isosphaeraceae bacterium
CTCTATGTCCGCAACTTCGACAAATCCAAACGCAAGACGACCGTGGCTTGAATCGATCGGGAACGGGCCTGACTTCCCTTCTGATTTCAAACGGACCCGACGCCGGGAGTGGATGGAAACGATGAAACGGTTGATCCTCATCATACTGGTGCTCGGCCTGGCCGCCTTCGCGAGCCACAGAAACGGCTTGTGCCCGATGAGCCGGCGTTCTCACGACGTTCACGTCCACGACGCCTATTTCCGCTTCGGCGGCCGGGCCGCGGAGGCGGAGTACGAAGCGGCTCGGCATGCCGAAGCCGCCGTCCGTCGCCTACGAGAAGCCGCCGACCGCGCGTCGGTCGCCGCGGCCGCGGCCGAATTCCATCATCGTCAAGCCGAGCGGGACCTCCGCGAGTCGGTCGACGGCATCCCCGTGCCGATCGTGCCGGGCACCCGTACGGCCGACGCCTCGCCGACCGCGCCGAAGCCGCCGGCGCCCCCTCGGCCGCCGGCGCCCCCCCGGCCGCCGAAGCGGCCCCGCAGCCTCCTCGCCGCACAGCGGCCGAACGTCGCCTCGCCTGAGATCCGCAAGGTGGTCGGACGGATCTCCGCGACCGAGGAGCGCGCCAGGGCCGACGCCCTCCGCCAGCTTCAGGAGGACGTCGCGGCCTGGCTGGCGCCTCGAGTCCCGTCGTCGTGGCGGCCGTCGGATCGGCAGCTTGAGGCGATGATCGTCGAGACCCGGATCACGCCGGTCGAGAAGCCGTACGCCACCCTGTACGTCGCCGAACTGGAAGCCGATTTCTCCGGCGGCCGCGAGTCGGAGTTGGTGCGCTCGTATCAGCAGATCGCGGTCCGCGACCGGATGCTCAAGCTCGCCGCGCTGCTCGCGTTCGTCCTGATCTGCCTGGCCGCCGTCTCGGGGTACATCCGCACCGACGAGGCGACCAAGGGCTACTACACCAACCGGCTCCGGCTGCTCGCCGCGGCCGGCGTCGGCGCGGCGGGGGCCGTGATCTACCAGATGATCTCGTAACCGACGCTCTTTTCCGCCTCCGGAGCGAACCGGATCTTGCCCTCCCACGCGGGATTTGCTGGCCGGCGCGGCGTCGACCCGGTTAGAATCACCGTTGACGACGCCGATCCGGCCGACGACCCGCGCGCACTCAGGCGAGACGATCAAGCTAATGTCCACATCCGAATCCGACATTCTGATCGTCCGCCAGGTCCGGGCCGGCGACGCGCGGGCCTGGCGGCAGCTCATCGAGCGGTTCGAGGGGCGGCTGTTGGCGTTCGTCGACAGTCGGCTCCGCGACCGTGCGGCCAGCGAGGACGTGGTGCAGGAGACGTTCATCGGCTTCCTGACGAGCCTGCCGCACTACGACGAGAAGCGCGACATGGAGGCGTACCTGTTCTCGATCGCCGCGCACAAGCTGACCGACCACCTGCGCAAGCAAGGGAGGCGGCCGATCGACCAGTTCGGCTCGGACGACCACGGCCGGCCGCTCGACGAGGTGCCCGGCGGCGGCCGGGCGGCGTCGAGCATCGCCCGCAGCGGCGAGCGCCGCAAGGCCGAGGAGCGGCTGCTCAGCGAATCGATGGGCCAGCTCGTCCGCGAGTGGCTGGCCCGGGGCGATTACGGCCGGATCCGGTGCATGGAGCTGCTGGTCGTCAAGGGGTGGGCCAACAAGGACGTCGCCCGCCACCTCGGCCTGACTGAGCAAGCCGTGGCCAGCTACAAGTTCCAGACCATCGCCCGGCTCAAGGAGATGGCCCGCCGGGCGGGGCTGAGCCTCGAAGACCTGGGAGGAGCCTGAGCCGCCATGACCCGCGACGACGCCCCGCAACCACGCGGCCCGGCCGCAATCGACGACGCGCTGCTTCAGGACTACCTCGTCGACCAGCTTCCCCCGGAAGACCTGGCCCGGGTCGAGAAGGCCCTCCGCGACTCCGCGGAGCTTCGGGAGCGGCTGGAAGACGTCCGCAACAACCGCGACGACTTCCAGCTTCACAGCCTGGGCGCCATCTGGCACCGGTCGCGGCTCACCTGCCCCACGCGCCAGCAGCTCGGCAGCTACTTGCTCGACGCCCTCGACCCCGAGCTGGCCGAATACTTCCAGTTCCATCTCGACGTCGTCGAGTGCCCGTTCTGCCAGGCGAACCTCGCCGACCTTGAAGCCCAGGCGCAGGCGTCGACCGCCGCCCAGGCGTCGAAGTCGCGGCAGCACCGCATCCTCAGATCAAGCCAGCACCTGCTCGGCGACGAGGCCAAGGAACACTGATCGATCGCCCCGCGACTCTCCCGATCAGGGCCGAGGGCCGACCTCCGCGGGGTCGGCGCCGGGTCGATGCGCGCCGGTCGGGTCGACGCTGTAGGACTGGGGAGTCGCCCCCCCCGACTTGGTCTGCTGCCCGAGCGGGAACAAGATCGATTTGCGGACCGGGTCGCGCTCGACGGCCAGCTTCATCCAGCCCTCCAGGTCCTCGACGACCGGGGCCTTCGCGGTCGCCGGCGCGATCCAGGACTTCCCGGTCACGTCGAGCTGATTCCCCTCCCCCACCCATTTCAGCGACGAGGCGTCGAGTGGGACGTCCGGGGGCGAGGGCTCCCAGGAGATCAGCGAGTCGGACTGCACCGCGCAGTCGTGGACGATCAGACTCAACGGCGCCTGGTCGGAGACCCCCGCCAGGCGGAGGAAGCCCGCGCCGGCGAACGTGCAGTGTTCCAGCCGCAGCTCGCGCTTCGCGCCCGCCCCGGACGTGAACAGGAACCGGACGCCCCAGCCGACGCGATTCGGCAAGGCGTCCTCGGTGGTCGGTCGACCGGCGCCGGGCACGATCATCGTCTGGCGGATCGTACTCCGCGATGCGGCGAGCGCCTCGATCTCGATCGCCGCGTCGAACCCCTCGAACCAGCAGCCGGCGACGGTCAACGTCCCCCCTTGCGAGACGAGCGCGCGCGAACCAGCCGGACCCCCCGCGGTCGTCCTCCAGGCGCAGCGGTCGAACCGCGCCCTCCCCAACGCCTTCACGACCGCCTGCGCGGGCTGGGCCGACGCCGGCCCGGAATCGAACACCTCGAACGCCAGCCCCTCGATCTCCAGGTCGACGCTCGGCCCCGCCGCGAGGAACGGATCATTCCTCAAGGATTTCCGATCGATCTTCAACACCGCCTCAACCCCCGGCGCCGACCGCAACCGCACCGTCCCCTTGTCTCGCAGCGTGATCGAACCGCCGTCGATGGGAATCACCATCGGCTCGCGATTGCGGAGTTCGACGGTCCCCTGAGCCCCCAAGGCGAGGCGCAGGGCCTTGGAAAGATCGTCCTGCGCGGTCTCCTCGCCATCGGAGCCGATCACGACGATCATCGCCTCCTTGCCGTCCTTACCCACCACCGGCCCCGGTTTCGATTTCGGGTTCAGGTTCGGGTTCGGGTTCGAGCTCGAGCTCGAGCTCACCCCGTCGCCCTGCGATCGGCGCGGGATCGGCTCCGTGTTCGGCCAATGGCGATAGGCGGTCGCGATGACGACGGCCATCGCCAGCATCGCGGCCGGGCCCCCCACGACCACCCGGCGGTCGCGCCGCCAGGAGTACGTCGGCGGCTGCTCCAACAGCGCCGGGTCGGGCGGGGGAGTGGGGTCCGAGGTCGGCAGGATCCAGGTGGCCGACGAGGGGGTCTTGCCCAGCGCGCCGCCGAACCACGGCTTGGGCTTGGCGCGGTTGAGCGAGGCGGTCAAGGGGGGCTCGGGGCCCAGGTCCACCAGCACCGACAGCTCCCCGGAACCCGCGAGCTGGCCGCTGTCGACGTCGGACGGCCCCTTCGCGGGACGCCCGGCGTCGGCGCCGTCGTCCGTCCCGGAGTTGGTCTGGATCTGCGAGCCGGTGGCGGGAACGACGGCGTCGGTTTGCTCGGGGCCGCGCGTCGGCGCGTTCCTGGCTTCGAGCGCCGGCTGGGCCCCGCCGTCGAGGAACGGCTCGAGCGCCCGGACGACTTCCTCGGGAGTCTGATATCGATCCGCCGGCTGCTTCCGCATCATCCTGGCGACGACCTCGGCGAGCGCGGGGGGCGCCTCGGGCGCCAACGCGAGCAACGACCTGGGTTCGATGGCCTGGTGCGAGTACAGCTTCTCCGGCAGGCTCGGGCTGGGAAACGGCACCTGGCCGGTGATCATGTGATAGATGCTGCAACCCAACGAATAAACGTCGCTGCGGATGTCGGCCGCCTGCGACTGCCTGGCCTGCTCGGGGGCCACGTAGTCGAACGTGCCGACGGTCGCCCCCTCGCGCGTCACCCGCCCGTCCTCGGACATGTCGATCGCCAGCCCCAGGTCGGCGAGCTTGGCCGTGCCGTCGTGGGTCACCATCACGTTGTACGGGTTGACGTCGCGGTGGATCAGCCCCTTGCGATGCGCGTGATCCAACCCCAAGGCGACCTGCCGGGTCAGCCGGGCCGCCTCGGCCGCCGGCAGCCTCCCTTCCTCGCCGATCCGCGCCCCGATCGTCTTGCCCTCGATGTATTCCATCACCAGGTAGTAACGGCCCTGCGACTCGCCGAAGTCGTAAATCCGCACCAGGTTCTCATGCTGGAGCTTCGCGCCGACCCGCGCCTCGCGCTGAAACCGCGCGATCGCCCGGGGGTTGTTCATCCGCTCAGGCGCCAGGATCTTCAGCGCCACCAGGCGATTCAACCGGGTGTCGCGCGCCAGGTACACCCGCCCCATCCCACCGTGGCCGAGCAACTCAAGCATCAGATATCGGTCGACCCGAAACCCGTTGGACCGCCCCGCCAGAAGTTGCTGCGCCTGCCAGAGCGTCAACCGGCTCTGTTGCACGGCCTGCCGCGCCAACCGGCGGTCGAGATGCTCGCGCGCATCCCGTTTCTCCACCGGAATCCCCTCCCAGCACGCGGCGAGGCCCTCGGCGTCGACCAGTCCGCTCTGGAGCGTCGATTGCCAAAATCGAGTTGTCTGGGGATCGACCATGCCAGGCCCCGCGCCGGCCGCCCGCCCGGCGGCCGTCGGTGTCACTCGGATTGATGTTTTTAAGCCCTCTCAAATTGTAACACGTTACGATCATGCTCTCAACAAAGGCAAACGCCCCACGGCACCAAATCGTCCCGGACGACCAGCCCTGCGCCAACGATGGATGAGCCGCCCCCCCCATGTTTCACAGCCTCCACACGCCTGATCGCGCGTCGATTCATGTCCACAACGGATCGGTTCGGACCGATTTTCTTGTCACCCGGGGCGGTCAGAGACGTTACGGTGATGCGAGATTGAACGGATATTCCCAGCCATGTCATCACGGACGACGATACGGGTTTCGCCGTCTCGCCACGTTTATTAGGACGTGTCGCCGGAATCCGAAGGCGGCGGCCTCGCGCCGCGGCCTCAGATGCTGGAGACGGAGAAACTCAACGCGGGAGTTCCACGCATGGCGCGATCTCGGATGATTCTGCCAGCACACGACCCGGCCTGCCGAAGGCTGTTCCACGCCGATCGGCTGACCGCCGAGGGGCATCGCATCGCCCTGGAAATCTGGCTCCGGGCGACCGGCCGCGAACGCGAGGGGACTCGCGTGGTCGTCTTTCGATGCAGGCGCTGCGCGGGGTTCCACGTCGCCCGCAAACGCAAGGTCCCGAAACCCGACGTCGTCGGTCCCCCAGCCGGGTTGAGCGAAGCCGACGAACCGAATCTGATCATGGGGCTTTGACCGCCGGCCTTCGATTTCCGCCTGGGACGCCGCGTCAGGGGCGAGCGGCGTCGATTCCAGGCCAAACGGATCGGGGAGGACCACGCGATGCGAGGATTGGGATTCCGTCGTCATCACACAAGGCGAGCCCGCCGACGAGCGTTACGCTACCTGCGATGGCTCTGGGCGGCCGATCCGGCCCGGATCGCCCCCAAGTCGATCGCGCCCCACGCCGTCGACCGCACCCCTTGCTCGTGCTCGATGTGCGGCGCCCCCCGCAAGTTCCCGGGCGAAGCCGCCAGGCCAGAGCGAATCACCCTCAACCCCGGCGGAGGGCCGGCCATCTGATCGACCGGCCGGCCGGCGTTGGAAGTGGATCAGGCCGAGGGGGCTTGACTCGACGCCGAACCCGCGGCATCGACGGTCCGCCTGAATATACCAATCATCCTGATTCCAACCATCCGCCGACCAAAATCCCCCGCATCGACCCGAGTCGGTTTCTCCAAAGGAGGGGGAGTCGTCATAAACTCCTTATAGATAGAGATAGAGGACGCTCGCGTCCAGATCTTTGGTAAATCGGCGTCAGTGAACCCGGACGCCCTCGACTCCCGCCGATTCGGCCATGTCGAGGACGACCCGCAACGGGCCGACTTTCGGCGCGAACGAACCCAACCGCCGAGGAGGAGGAACGAGCGGACACCCCTTCGGCCATGTCGAGGACGACCCGCAACGGGCCGACTTTCGGCGGGGTAAGCGTCTT
>CALCIC010000723.1 GCA_937907405.1 uncultured Isosphaeraceae bacterium
AGGTGGCGTCGGGGCCGAACTCCAGGATCGGGCAGGTCGAGCCGCGGTCCCTGGCCGCGGCCAGCGAGGCCGAGTCGCGGAAGAACGCGAAGCGGGCGTCGTTGACGACCTTCAGCCCCTCGGGCGAGTAACTCCAGGTGACGCCGCCGATTCCGTAGGGCTTGCCGGTCTTCTCCTTCCACTCGATCAGGCTCGCCTGGCCGACGATGCCGGGGCCCGAGCCGTGGAGGAGGAAATCGTGCGTTCGAAACGCCTCGGCCTTGGCGGCCCCGGTCCGTTCCATGATCGCCAGCCTGGGGAACCGCGCCTTGAGCATCGGTTCGACGCCGTGGTCGATGCTGCTGGGCCAGAGGGTGATTTCGCAGTCGGGGAGGTGCTGTTCAAGGAGGTGGAGCATCCCCGGCGTGTGGGCGACGTCGCCGATGTTCACCGTCTGCCAGGACGATCGCAGCAGGATTCGTTTCCTGGATCTGGAGCCTGCGGCCGACGCATCGGCGGGAAGGGCCGCCGCGGCGACCGCCGCCTTGAGGAAGTCGCGACGATCCATGAGGACAAGACCTCCGTCTCGGAACGAGGCGAGAAGGCTCGCCGCGAGCCCTATTCGGAACGAATTCGAGCGACGGCGACCAGTTTACCAGGCCCGATGCGGGGCGTCCACGGACGACCGCGCCTCACGAACGTTCAGGGGGCCGGGAAGGTCGAATCGCGGGGGGGCGCTTTTCAGTAGGCGTCCTCGCCCACGACCTCGCCGGCCGATCGGGTCGAGAGGGACTGCCAAACGCCAGGAGGGGGCAGGTTCACCCACGCTCCCTCAGCGGTTTGCGAGGCCCCCTTCGGATCGCCCGAGGTCGGGTCGAAAGGCCAGGTTTCGATCGAGTCCTTGATGAAACGGACGGCGCCGTCTCCCATCAGGGCGTTCAGGCCGCCCGGGTGCATGCTGGACGCCGAATTCGTCCAGGCCGCCGTCGATACGCCCGCGACCCGGTCGCACGCATTGGGCGGATAAAGCGACGTGACCAGCGTGTCGCCCCAGTTGCCGGTGATGTACCAGCCGTGGGCCGGGGCGAGGCTGGGGTTGAGGCCGTTGAGCGCCTGGAGGATCGTCGTCGCCTTCTCAGCCATGAAGACGGTGTTGCTCAGGCCGTCGGTCACGGACGCCAGGCGGATGGGCGACAGGTCGTTGAAGACGCCGTTGCACTGGCCGATCAGCAGGCCGGGGACGACGCAGTTGGTGTTCGGCAACGGCTGAGCGAGGACCGGCGTCGAGCCGATCATGCCGGCGTAGCTCGTGAACACCATCCGCGCCGGGTCGGCCACGCCGTATCGCGCGAGCGCGCCGGCGTTGAGTTCGCGGGGCCGTCCGGACGTCGGGTCGCTGGGGCAGGCGAAGATGGGCACCACGACCGCGTGAGCCGTGCTGTTCTCTCCCCCGATGATCGCCAGGTCCTGGTTGACGGCGTTGTAGAGGGCCGCCTGCTCCATGAACCCCAGCGCGAAGACTTCGATGCTCTTGTCGACGATCGACGACGTGCAAGGGGGCTTGGGCCCCGAGTAGCGCCGGTCGTAAGATTTGATCCGCCCCGGCGGCAGCGCGCCGAAGACGTCGTGATACGCGTGCAGGGCCAGCCCAAGCTGCTTGAGGTTGTTCGAGCACTGGGCGCGACGGGCCGCCTCGCGCGCGGACTGCACGGCCGGTAGAAGTAGGCCGAGGAGTACGCTGATGATCGAGATCACGACCAGAAGCTCGATGACGGTGAAGCCGGGAGCGATCGATGGATGGGATGATGGTCGTCGCATCGGAGAGTACACCTGCAGGCGTTTGATCACGCCGTGGATTCGGCGCCGGGGGATGCGTCAGTCCGGGAAGCGTAATACTTGAGGCCGACCGCGATGATGAGGGCAAAGAACGCGACGAGGAACATCCAAACGAAGCTGTAATCTCGGCGCACGAGTTGATCGGGGCTGCCGAGATCGGGCAGGCCGAAGGCGGGCAGGGTGAACTCACTGTCCGGGACTTCATCGAAGCTGATGTTGTCGAACTCGAAGGTGTCGATTGAAGCGACGTCCCCATCGTGTAGAACCCTCCCGCCTTCGAGCGTCATCTCCTTCTTATCGTTGTCTATCCTCAGGGTCGATTTGAGTTGCGCCCGCTTCGGCACCGGCGTGCCCGAAAGATTTCCCTCGTACTCGACCGAGAGCAGATGGACTTTTGCCACGTCGCCCGCGGGGGTGAAACGCACTTCTTCCTGGTAGACGACCCAGTTCTCCTCGGGCGAGACCAAGAGCCACCCGCTCTCGATTCGCGTCGTCGGCTTCTTGACGGCGCCGGCGGCGGCTTTCCTTGCTGGCTGATCGGAATGATTCGTCGGATCATAGCTGAAGTCAATCTTCAGTAGTCTTTTATCGTTTACTGTCGTCGGCTCGGCTCGTTCCAATGTAAACCCAGGCTTGGAAAGAAAATCCGGTATCAAAGGCCCCGCCAGCCAGTAAGGACAATCCAGGAATCTGTTGATCTGCGAGACGGTCAAGATCATTTGCAATTCTTGTCGTTCGACCCCGCCCGCTGAAGTAATTACATATGAGTTCGTGTCGACTGATTTCTTAAGGTTGAAACTAAGGAGAGTGTTGTAGCATACGGCTGAATCCGGATGATGCTCGATTTTGCCTTGGTCGTCGGTCAAGACGGAATCTCGCCAGATGGACTTGAACATCCCTGGCTTCCTGGCGAATTCGACGATGGATTTAATAGTTCGATGTCCCGGCGTCCCAATCGACAACTCTTGCGTGAACGTCCCCAACCCATGCATGGTGGCGAAAGCCGACTTGACTCCAGCGATGGACTTCTGGTACTCGGAACGGAGGTGATCCAGTGATTCGCCTCCTTCCGATCGGCCGAATCCGAGTCGAATCGACGTAAATATGATGCAGATAGACATTGCAACATGAAGTTTTCTCATGAGACATTCTGAACCTGAAGTTGAGAGGATGTCGTAGGGGACTACCCGTTGCGATTCGCGGTAGTCGTTCACAGGCGTTTGATCACGCCGTGGATTCGGCGCCGGGGGATGCGTCGGTCCGGGAAGCATAATACCTGAGGCCGACCGCGATGATGAGGGCAAGGAACGCGACGAGGAACATCCAAACGAAGCTGTAATCTCGGCGTACGAGTCGATCGGGGTTGCCGAGATCGGGCAGTCCGAAGGCGGGCAGGGTGAACTCACTGTCCGGGACTTCATCGAAGCTGATGTTGTCGAACTCGAATGCTTCGATCGAAGCAAGATCCCCGTCGCGGACGATCGTCCCGTCTCTGAGTTTCATCTCCTTCTTATCGTTATATATTTTTATGAACGTCTTGAGTTGCGCACGTTTCGGCAGAGGGGTCCCTGCATGGCTTCCGTCATAAGGCGTTCGGCGTCAATTAACATACCTACAATTCGTCTTCTATCGGCTTGATG
>CALCIC010000724.1 GCA_937907405.1 uncultured Isosphaeraceae bacterium
CGCCGTCGCACGAGACCGCGAGATGAGGGCGGTCGCCGAGGATCGAATCGATCAGACCCGTGAGCACGCCGCCGGGGCCGACCTCGATGAAGACGCGCGCGCCGGCCTCGTGCATGGCCGCGATCATTTCCGAGAACCGCACCGGTTCGACGACGTGTTCGCCCAGTCGGTCGGCGATCGCCTTCGGGTCGGCCGGGTGAGGTTGGGCGTCGAGGTTCGAGAAGACGGGGAGCGTCGCCGCGCCGATCAGTCGGTCGGCGGCCAGCCGGGCCAGCGGCTCGCGGGCGGCGGCCATCCGTTCGGTATGAAAGGCGCAGGCGACGGGCAACAGTCGGCCGCGGACGGCTCGCTCCCGGGCGCGATCGAGAACGGCCTGGACCGACGCTTCCGAGCCCGCCACGACGGTTTGAAGCGGGCCGTTGAAGTTGACGGCCGCCACGTCCTTGAGATCGCCGATGAGCGAGCGCGTCGCGTCGGCGTCGGCGGCGACCGCCGCCATCGCTCCGGGGTTCGTCCCAGAGGCGTCGCGGAGCAGCGCGCCGCGCGTCAACGAAAGCTCGGCCAGGCCGCGGACGTCGCCCGCGCCGGCCTCGTGCAGCGCGACGAGTTCGCCGTAGCTGTGGCCGGCGACGAGGTCCGGCGCGAGCCCCAGGCTTCGCAGCAGCCGCGACGCGGCGAGGCACGCCGCGCCGAGGGCCGGCTGGGCGGTCTCGGTGGCGCGGAGCGCGTCGGACTGGGCGCGCCGGGCGTCGTCGTCGAAGGCGGGGGGGGGGAAGATCGCGGGGCCGACCGGCTGGCCGCCGAGGTCGCGAATCGCCGAGTCGAAGTCGTCGAAGCCCCCCAGCGCTTCCTCGAACGCGACCGCGAGTCCGCCGAGCATGCCGACCGCCTGAGAGCCCTGACCCGGGAACACGAACGCAACCTTCCCGCCGGCGTGCGTCGGTCGCTCGGCGTAGTGAACGCCGCGCGGGTCGTCGAGTGCGGCGTCGCCCCGGCGGATCGCGGTTCGGGCGACGTCCAGCTTGATCGTCAGGTCGTCGTGGTCGGTCGCGACGATCGCCAGCGTGGGCCCGTCGGAGGCCGCGGCCTGGCGGCGCGCCAACGTATGCGCGAGGTCGCGGAGCGCGGGCCGCGCGCCCTGGCTCAGGCGGTCGGCCAGTCGATCAAGATCGTCCGCCAGCGCGTCGCGGTCGGCGGCCGACCAGACGAGCAGCTCGGCCGGGCGGTCGAGGTCGGCGGCGCGCGGTGCGGCGATAGGGTTGTGCTCATACGCTTCCATAACGACGTGAAAATTCGTCCCGCCGAAGCCGAAGGCGCTGACCCCGGCCCGACGAGGACGGTCGGACGCGGCGCGCAGCCAGGGGCGGGCTTCGGTGTTGAGCCGGAGCGGGCCGTTCCGGAGGTCGAGCTGGGGGTTCGGGGTCGTCACGCCGATCGTCGGCGGCAGCGTCCGGTTGTACAGGGCGAGGGCGGCGTGGATCAGCCCGGCCAGGCCCGCGGCGCACTTGGTATGGCCGATCTGCGACTTGACCGATCCGACCGCGCACGAGCCCCGATCGGCGCCCGCGCCGCGCATCAGCTTGGAGAGCGCGGCGATCTCGACGACGTCGCCGACGGCGGTTCCGGTGCCGTGGGCCTCGACGTAGCCGATGGTCGCGGGATCGACGCCCGCCTCGGCGTAGGCTCGCTCAAGGGCCCTGGTCTGGCCTTCGATCCCCGGCGCGGTCAGGCCCCGGCTTCGGCCGTCGCTGGAGGCGCCGACCCCCTGGATGACGGCGTAGACGCGGTCGCCGTCGCGCTCGGCGTCGGCCAGCCGCTTGAGGACGACCGCCGCGGCGCCCTCGCTGATCACGATCCCGTCGGCCGTCGCGTCGAACGGGCGGCACCGGCCGCGCGGCGAGAACGCTTGCGTTTTGCTGAATGCCAGATAGGTGAACGGATTTTGAACCGTATCGACGCCCCCCAGCACGACGACGTCGGCCGCCCTGCTCCGCAGCTCGCGGACGGCCACGTTGAGCGCGGCCAGCGACGACCCGCAGGCGGCGTCGACCGTGTAGTTGGCGCCCCCCAGGTTCAGCCGATTGGCGATCCGGCCGGCGGCGACGTTCAGGAGGAAGCCGGGGAACGAATCCTCGGTCCACTCGGGCAAGAGCCCGTCGCAGCTTTCCAGCGCCGCGCGGCCCGCGCCGGGGGCGACGCCGTCGAGCATCGGCAGGTACGATCGGAAGGCGTAGCCCATCGCCACCTGCGCCGCGCCCCCCCCCATGCCGAGCACGACGGCCGTTCGGTCGCGGGGGAACGGGCGGTCGGCGTAACCGGCGTCGGCGAGGGCCGACCGCGCGACCTCCAGCGCCAGCAACTGCGCGGGCTCGATGTTCGGCAGGCTGGACGGCGGCATGCCGTAGCGGAGCGGATCGAACGGCACGTCGGGGACGAAGCCGCCCCACTTCGAATAGATCTTGTCCGGCGCCTTGGGGTCGGCGTCGTAATAGAGCTTCCAGTCCCAGCGGTCGGGAGGGATCTCGGTGATCGCGTCGCGGCCGTTCAGCGAGTTCGACCAGAAGGCCGCGAGGTCAGGGGCGCCCGGCAGGACGGCCGACATCCCCACGATCGCGACGGCCGCGGGGTCGGCCTGGCGGTTCGACGCCTCGACGACGGTCGCCGCTCGGTCCTCGATCCAGGCGGTTGAACCGACGGCGACCTCCTCATGAAGCCGGCGCATCGACGTCGCTCCGTCGCGCAGCGCGGCGGCCTGGCCCAGCATGTAAAGGCCGTTTTCGGCCTGCGCGGCCTCGGCGACGGGCACAAGCGAGGCCTCTGTTCCGTTCTTCCGCTCGACCCCCTTCGTGGCGATCCGCAGCCGCCCGACGTTGAGCGCCTCCAGCGTTTCGCGGATCTCGTCGTGCGATTTTCGGTCGGCGATCAGGCCCGCTCGGGTCGCGGCGAACCGATCGACGAACGGCGTCTTGCCGACCCGCACGAGGTGCCCGGGGCCGGTCTCCAGAAGCACGGTCTCGCGGCAGTCGGCGGCCTCGCGCTGGTACCGCGCGACGATGGCGCCGGTGGAGACGGCTTCGTGGGTGAACAGGTACGCGGTGCCCATGAGGACGCCGATCCGAACGCCTCGCGCCGCCAGATCGCCGGCCAGCGCGGCGACGGCCGCCGCCGATCGGGCGTCGTGGATTCCGCCCGCGAAGACCAGGCTGAACGACTCGGCCGGGGCGCCGGCGTCGAGGGCCTTTTCGATGCCCCGGCAGCTCTGCTCCCAGAGCACGAAGCTTGACCGCGGGCCGACGTGGCCGCCGCATTCCCGACCTTCGAGGACGAAGCGCCGCGACCCGTCGCGGAGGAACTGATCGAGGAGCCCCGGCGACGGAACGTGGAGATAGGCGGCGATCCCCTCCCGTTCCAGCTCGACGGCCTGGTCGGGCCGGCCTCCCGCGATCAGGGCGAACGGCGGTTTCGCGGCGACCACGGCCGCAAGCTGCTCGCGACGCAGTTCGGCGGGGACGAACCCAAGCAGGCCGACGCCCCACGGGCGGCCTTCGAGCCGCCGGGCCGACTCGCGCAGCAGCCCCTCGACCTCCAGCCCTCGCAGCAGCGCCAGGGCGATGAACGGCAAGCCCCCTTCGTCGGCGACGGCCGCCGCGAACGGCGCCACGTCGCTGACTCGGGTCATCGGCCCCTGAAAGATCGGGAACCGGCAGCCGACGGCCGTCGCCAGCGCCGCGTGCTCGGCCATCGGCCGGACCTTGCGGGCGGCTAGAATCCCGTCGTCGACGGCTTTCTCCACCGCCTGCACGACGCCTCCCAGCGTAACGTGGACCGCCGCCAGATCCGCCGCGAACGCCGCGTCCTGGCCGATCGGCCACGCCTGGCCGGCGTCCCAGCCGACCCCCTCGGCGACGGCGCTCGTCCAGGCTTCACCCCCTTGCCGGGCCGCATCGCGCAACCGCGAGAGCACGGGCGAGTTCGGTGGAGCGTAAATCCGGATCGCGCGGCGATCGGCTGATTCAATGAGCTGGGTCTCGCCGCCGTCCCAGCGCCCGATCGCATCGCGCAACGGACCCGCCAGCGGCGATTCGCGAACCAGCAGCGCCGCGCCGTCGAGCACCACGCCCGCCGCGCCCGCCGCCACGCAGCCCGAGGCGACCCTCGGCCCGACGCCGCCGCGCGCCCAGACGGGAAGCTTGGTCCTGGCCAGAACGGACTGAAGCAAGATGAACGTCGAGTCCGCGCCGACGCGCCCGCCCGCCTCGTTGCCGACCACGATCAGGCCGTCGACGCCCGCCGCCGTCGCCTGGTCGGCCTCGGCCGCCGAGACGACCTCGCCGACGATCCGACGGCCCGCGCCATGAACCTTCGCGCACGCCTCTGCCAGCGCGTCAGGGTTCCAGGGAGCCGGGCAGACGACCACCATCGGCCCCGGGACCGCCTCGGCGATCCAGGGCTCGTCGACCCGTTCCGCGTCGATGCGAACCGCGTATTCCGTCGCGCCGAACCGCGTCAGCTCGTCGATCGCCTTCGCGCCGTCGCCACTCCCGGCGTCAAGGACGCCCAACGCGCCGCTTCGCCCGGCCGCAATGACGAAGGCCGCGCCGCCAGCGACGGAAGGAGCCAGGGCGAATACTCGGTGTCGATTCCACGGCATTGCATCGGCTCTCAAGGAATCCGGTTCATCCAAAGGGGACTATAACACCCAAAGTCAAAATGGGAGTTTTGCATAGAGTGTGAAATATGAAATGAAGATGAAGGGCGAGCAATCTTCCGGGTTGGTTGAACTGGGCGCGGGGTGGCGCGTTTAAGGAATACGTCGAATGGAAGGCCGGGGTTGGGGGGGAGTTCAGGACGGATTTGATTTGGGCCGGTTCTTGAGGAGTTCGCGGCGGAGCCGGCGCACCTGATCTTGAACCACGGGGGAGAACTTCGACCTCAGGATCGGCGCGCCCTGGAACCAGCCGTTGGGTTCGTCGAAGGCCGCGTGAACTTCGACGATCAGGGCGTCGTCGGCCTCCTTCAATTTCAACCGGCTGATCTTGGCGTAGCTGGCGCCCCCCTGGTATGGGTTCGCGGGGCCGCCGTCGCGGAGGTTCTTCCATTGGTTCGTCACGTCCCCCGGGGAGTTGAACGCGGGGTCGACGCGGGCGGCGACGACCATGGAGTCGTCGGCTCGCGTCGCCATGGCTTCGTCAACGGCCTGAAACGCGATGCGGTCGAGGAGCCGGCCCTTCAACTCGACGAACCAGTGCGGGGCGTCGCCTTCAAGCTGAGCGGTGCGATTCCTGGGCTTCAGGTCGTCGGCGGTGAGGAGGCGCTGCTCGAACCGCATGTTGCCGACCTCGACGGCCTTCTCGTCGGCCTGGCCGATGAACTTCAAGGGGTCGAGCTTGCTCAGATCGGCCCGCACCACGAACCAGAGGTCGACCGATCGAATGGTCGAGTCCTCGGTCTTGGCGTCGCTGACCTTGAGGACGTGGGGCGCGGTCACGGAATCGCGGAGGAAGTTGGTCAAGGCTTGCTCGGAGCCGCAAACCTCAAGCAGCGCGGCGCGGCGGCCGGCCTCGTCGAGCTCGTCCCGGAAGGTCGGCGAGGGGAGCGAGACGGTCGTTCCACCGGCTTTAAGCCCCTCGCGCAAGACCTCCTTGTAGACCTGGTTGCGCTGATGCGCGGGCTCCAGGGCCGCTTCGGGCTGCTGGGGCGGTACGAACAGGATCGACGACGCCGCGGCGAGGATTAGAAGATTGTGCATGATCGAATTGTAGCGACTTCGCGGATTGCGTCGATCGAAGTAGCAAGTTTCCGGGCGCGGCGTCCGATGTACGGAAGAGGACGTGGGGCCACGTCGACGATCGCGTGATTGGATATTCGACCGAGCCTTGGCGAGGCAGGCATGGATCGCGAGCATTCTCAATATCGACGGTTTTTGGTTTGGCCCGGGGGGCTGATCGTCGTGGTTCTGGCGATCGCGAGTGGTTGCCAGCACGCAATTCCGATCTTTGGTCGGTTCGACGGGGCCGCGCGGGTCGACGCCCGGGCCGAGGTGAGGGGGGAGATGGCGGTCAAGCTGCCGTCGGCCGTCGATCCGGGGCCGCTGGTCGCGACGACCGTCGAGGCGTCGCCCAACGGCGATGCGTCGCATCGGGTCGCGATGATCGACGTGGACGGGTTGCTGCTCAACCAGAACGTCGAGGGCCTGTACGATTCGGGCGAGAACCCGGTGTCCGGCTTCCGCGAGAAGCTGGAGGCCGCCGCGGCCGATCCTCGGGTCGTGGCGGTCGTCCTGCGGATTCACAGTCCCGGCGGCGGCGTCACCGCCTGCGACATCCTGGCCGACGAGTTGGGTCGGTTCAAGGCGGCGACCCACAAGCCGGTGGTCGCCTGCCTGATGGACGTCGCCGCTTCGGGGGCCTATTATCTGGCGGTCGGCGCCGACCGGATCGTGGCCCATCCGACGACCCTCACCGGGGGCGTCGGCGCGATCTTCAACCATGTCAACCTGGAAGACGCCATGGCGCAGCTCAACGTGGTCGTCGACCCGGTCAAGTCGGGACCGCTCATCGACATGGGGAGCGTGACCCGGCCGCTCGATCCCGACTCGCGCGCGATCTTCGAGGAGACGGCCGCCGGCTTCCGCCAGCGATTCCTGGGGCGGATCGCGCAGCTCCGGCCCGCCGTGACGGATGCGGATCTGAAAACGATCTCCGACGGCCGGATCATCGCCGCGGCCAGGGCGCTGTCGATGCACATGGTGGATCAGATCGGCTATCTGCCCGACGCCCTGGGGGAAGCCCGCCGCCTCGGCGGCGCGCCGGCCGCCGAGGTGATCCTCTATCATCGTAAGGACGCCCCCGCGCGGTCGCTTTATGCGATCGCGCCCAGGGCGCCCCGGATGGCCGACGTGGTGCCGTTCAGCTACCCCGGGCTCGACCGGGCGAAGCTGCCGGCGTTCCTTTACCTCTGGCAGCCCGACCCGACCTTGCCCCGGACGACGGCCCGGTGAGCGCGACCATCGCCCCTTCGCCGCTCGATCCCGACCCCGAGGGATGGCCGGTGCTGGTGACCGGCGCCGGCGGGTTCGTCGGCGGCCACATCGCCAGACGGCTGGCCGAGGCGGGCCACCGCGTCCGCGGGCTGTCGCGCAAGCCCCCCGTCGAACGCCCCGGCGATCCGGCCGTCGAATGGATCATCGGCGACCTGCGCGACGCCGAGGCGCGGCGCAGGGGGGTGGCCGGCGTGCGCGGGGTGATCCATTCGGCGGCCTGGGTCAGCCTGGGCCGCGACCGCCAGGGGGTCAGCCGCGCCGTGAACGTCGACGCCACCCGCAGGCTGCTGGACGACGCCCGAAACTTCGGGGCCGAGCGGTTCGTCCTGACCTCGACGCTCCACACCCTGGCCGCCGGGACCTCCCGGGCGCCGGCCGACGAGAACGCGCTCTGGAACCTGGAGTGCGTCGAATCCCCCTACTCGCGGACCAAGCGCGAGGCCGAGGACGTCGTCCGCGCGGCGACCGGCGGCGATGGATTCACGACGATCGTTCTGTGTCCGGGGATGGTGCTCGGCCCTCGCGACCTGAAGCCGACCTCGACGCTTCTGGTCCGCACGATGGCGAGGCATCGCGTGGTCTTCACCCCGGGGGGGGGCATCCCGATCGTCGACGCCTCGGTCGTCGCATCGGCCCACCGCCGGGCGTTGATTCTCGGCGAGTCCGGCACGCGATATGCAATCGTCGGAGAGTACCTCAGTTACCCGGACCTGGCGCGGCTGACGGCCGAGGTCGCGGGGAGGCCGAAGCTGATTCTCGGCGTGCCGAACCTGCTGGAGCGTCCCCTGACGGCGACGGCCGACATGCTCACGCGGCTGGGGCTCACGCTTGAGCTTTCAGGGCCGACCGTCGCGGGAGGCTTCCTTCGCCTTCATGTGACGGGCGAACGGGCCGATCGATGCTTCGGCCTTGTCCACCCGCCGGCCGTCGAATCGATCCGCTCGGCCCTCGATTCGGCCGTCGGCGGACGCCGGCGCCTATAATTGAAGCGGAACCGACTAGTCGCGCTTCGACCTCGATACCGACGGGCTCGAAAACCCATGATTCATTCATCACTCAAGGGACGTCTCCTGATCGCCGCCCCCAGCGTCCAGGCGCCGCTGTTCACTCGATCCGTCGTCTTGATGGTCGAGCACACGGATGACCAGGGGGCCAAGGGGATCATCCTCAACCTCCCCACGACCGCCACCATGACCGACCTGGCGGGCAAGCTGTTCAACGAGGATTTCGTCTGGGAGAAGCCGCTCCATCTGGGCGGCCCCGTCTCCGGCCCGCTCATGGTCCTGCACACCGAGGAGCAGTTGGCCGACCTGGAAGTCGTCTCGGGGGTCTACATGGCGCTCGACGCGACCAAGTCGCAGCACCTGATCAGCATGGAGGTCGAGCCGTCGCTGGTCGTCGCCAACTTCTCGTGCTGGGCCCCCGGCCAGTTGGAAGAGGAGTTGAACAACGACGTCTGGTTGACGATCCCGGCCGACTCAGCCCACATTTTCTTGAGCGGCTACGACGATCTTTGGCGGACCACGATCGGCGAGGCGCGGGCCGACAAGCTCAAGGACATCGTGGGGCTTCGTGAGACGCCCGACGACCCCAGCTTGAATTAACGCCCCCGCTGTTCTCGTACCGACGGCCCGACACGTTTTGCATGAGGGGATCCCCGTCGGCGAGACCGGATTCGAAACGTCAGCCCGAAGCGCGAGCGAGGGTTCAACATCCGTGGGTTGCAACGACCCCTGCGGACTTCCCGGGCGAACCCTCGCTTGCAGATCGGGCTGATGCTTCGAGGTCTTCGAAATCGGTGTCGGGTCGTCAAGTTTTCTTATGGAGGTGGGGAACGTGTCGAGCATGGACGGCCGGACGAGGGGGGAGACGGCGACTCGCGGGTTGCCTCGCGTGGTGGTGATCGGCGCGGGTTTCGGAGGTCTGTCGGCGATCCGGGAGTTGCGGCGCGCGCCGGTGCGGCTCTCGGTGGTCGACCGGCGGAATTACCATCTGTTCCAGCCGCTGCTGTACCAGGTTGCGACCGCCGGATTGAATCCGAGCGACGTCACGGGGCCGATC
>CALCIC010000725.1 GCA_937907405.1 uncultured Isosphaeraceae bacterium
GTGGTCGCTCCACAAGGCGCTCTTCGCCAAGAAGATCGACAACCTCGACTTCCCGAAGATCGCCCGCGAGGAATACGGCGTCGAGGGCCTGGAATACGTCAACCAGTTCTTCAAGGACAAGGCCCACGACTCGGTCTACCTGAAGGACCTCAAGAAGCGGGCCGACGACCACGGCGTGACCTGCGTCCTGATCATGATCGACGGCGAGGGCGACCTGAGCGCTTCGGACAAGGCCGACCGCCAAAAGGCCGTCGACAACCATAAGAAGTGGGTCGACGCGGCTTCGGCCCTCGGCTGCCACGCGATCCGGGTCAACACCGGGAGCAACTACGGTCCGACCGACGTCGGCGCGGTGAGCGAGGCCTGCGGCGCCCTCTCCGACTACGGCTCGCAGCATAAGATCCATGTGATCTGTGAAAACCACGGCGGACCGTCGAGCAATCCCGACGCCCTGCTCGCCCTGATGAAGGCCGTCAACGGTTCGAAGACGGCCGCCACCGGCGCGAACTTCGGCACCCTGCCCGACTTCGGCAACTTCCCCAAGAAGGACGGCAAGTACGCGATCGACGTCTACGACGCCATCGCCCGGATGATGACCTACGCCCACGGCGTCTCCGCCAAGAGCTACGACTTCGGCGACGACGGCCGCGAGACCAACCTCGACTTCGCCCGGATCATGAAGATCGTCACCGACGCCGGCTACAACAGTTGGGTCGGCATCGAGTACGAAGGCGGACGCCTCGGCGAGTCCGAGGGAATCAAGGCCACCAAGAAACTCCTGGAGCAAGTCCGGGGCGGCGAATACCGCGGCTGACCCCGGCGCGCGGGCCCCGACCGGCCTCCCGGAGGCCGGTTGCAAAACACAAGGCCGCGTGCGACCCGACGGCGGAACGCGCCAGGATCGGGGCCGCGGCCGCACCCTTCCTTCACCCTCCTCAATCGCCACGGATCGATGCGAAATCCCATGGAGAACCTGGAGACCGAACGGCTCAGGCTGCGGATGTTCAGCGAGTCCGACCTGGACGCATATGCCGCGATGTGCGCCGATCCCGAAGTGATGAAATACCTCGGCTCGGGTCCGATGAACCGCTCGGAAGCGTGGCGGAACATGGCGATGGTCGTCGGGCACTGGACGCTCCGCGGGTTCGGCCTCTGGGCGGTGGAGGAGAAGGCCGGCGGCGAGCTGATCGGCCGGGTCGGCTGCTGGCGGCCCGAAGGCTGGCCGGGGATGGAGATCGGCTGGACGCTCCGACGCGCTTCGTGGGGGAACGGCTTCGCCGCCGAGGCCGCCCGCGCGGCCCTGCGCGTCGCCATGGGCGAACTGGGGCAGTCCCACGTCATCAGCATGATCCATCGTGAAAACGCCGCCTCGATCCGCGTCGCCGAACGGCTGGGCATGCGGCTTGAAGGGACGGCGGAGCTGATGGGCCACCCGGTCGTCGTCTACGGAATCCGTCGCATGAAGCCGACGAAGCCCCGCTGAAGAGGGGCCTCCGGCGCCGAGTTCGGGCGCATGCTGGTTTCCGCGCGCGGTTATCGGGTAGGATGGTGGTTTTTTGGGTTTTTCGCGTTCTTCGAATAGAATGGGTCTATCTTTCGGAATCGGGGATCTCTATACTCTGGTTTGGTTGGAAATCGAACGAGCGCGTGCCGTGGGTCCGCTTCGGAGCTTCTCGACTGCCTCATCCGCCTTCCCACCGTCCCGGGCCGTGACGACGGCTCCTTTGAACTGATCCGGAAAAGTGAGTCGATAGGTTGAGTCGTCTCCGTTAGGAGTCTGAAGGTGGGTAAGAAACTGTACGTTGGGAATCTCTCGTACCGGATGAACAGCTCGGACCTCGAGCAGCTCTTCGGTCAGTACGGCAACGTCGAGAGTGCGGAAGTCATCTCCGACCGCGACACCGGCCGCAGCAAGGGATTCGGCTTCGTGGAAATGAGCAGCGACGCCGAGGCGCAGGCGGCGATCGACGCGCTGAACGACCACGAGTCGGACGGCCGGCGTCTGACGGTCAATGAAGCCCGCCCGCGCGAGCCGCGTTCCGGCGGCGGCGGCTACGGCGGCGGCGGCCGTTCCGGCGGCGGCGGCTACGGTGGAGGGGGCGGCTACGGCGGCGGCGGTGGGGGCGGCTACGGCGGCGGTGGCGGCGGCGGCCGTCGCGGCGGCGGCGGCGGGGGCGGCGGCCGCTATTGATCCGCGCCCGGACCACGTCGAGG
>CALCIC010000726.1 GCA_937907405.1 uncultured Isosphaeraceae bacterium
TCCGAGCCGTTGAGCGGCCGGCCTCGGATTTTGGGTTCGTTCGCGCCGATTCACCGTCCCGATCCGCCGGGCGATGAACCCTGGGCGATCCCGTTTCTCACGATCCGGCCTGCCCTGGTCGTATCGGATTGTGGGATCACGACGGTTTGGGAGGCCGGGCGAACGCGCGTGGGAGGCTGCGCTTGACTGCCGAATTGAGAATGAGCCGGGGAGCCGGAGGGATTCCTCTATTCTAAGGGTACGATGAGACGGGGGCTCTGGGCGTGGTAATCCGAATGAGCCGTCAAGTCAGGGGGTGGGATAGTTCGGTGGGGACGGTCGTGCGACACGGGGGGGCCGCGCCGGTGTTTCATGCTTGGGATCCAATCTGGAGGAGGTTGAAGATGCGCCGAGCGTTGTCGTGCCTGCTGGCGTCGCTGGTCGTCGTCTCGGTTCAAGCCGGGGAGGCCGGGAAGGTGGAACGGGACGTGTCCTATTCGAAGGCGGGGGGCGGACTGACCCGGCTGGACGTCTACGGGCTGGGCGCGGGGGAGAAAGGGCCCGTCGTGGTCTGGGTTCACGGCGGAGGCTGGGAGCGCGGCGACAAGGGGCGGGTGCTGGGCAAGCCGAAGGCGTTCAACGAGCGGGGCTATGTGTTTGTGACCATCAACTACCGGTTTCATCCGGCCGTGACTTACAAGGAGCAGGCGGGGGACGTGGCCCAGGCGGTCCGTTGGGTTCGCGACCATGCCGGCGATTACGGCGGCGATCCTGGCCGGATCTTTCTGATGGGCCACAGCGCCGGGGCGCACCTGGTCGCATTGGCGGGGACGGACGGGCGCTACCTGGAATCCGTCGGGCTGAAGTTGAGCGACCTGTCGGGGGTCGTCCCGGTGGATGGGGCGTGCTACGACGTCCCCCGCCAGATCGGCCAGGCGGTGCTTCCGGCGATGAAGGCGCTGTACACGAAGGTCTTCACCGAGAACGAGGCGACCCAGAAGGACGCATCGCCGGTCACGCATGTCGCCGGGGGCAGGGGCGTCCCGCCGTTCCTGATTTTGCACGTCGCCAGGCGACGGGATTCGAAGGCGCAGTCGGAGCAACTGGCGGCCGCGCTCCGCGAGGCGGGGGGCGAGGCGAAGGTCGTCCCCGCCGCGGGGAAGACCCACGCCACGATCAACCAGGACCTCGGCAAGCCCGACGACCCGCCGACCCGCGCGGTCTTCGAGTTCCTGGGCGAACGCGTCGGGAAGTAACGTCGCGCCCACGAGCCTGAAGCACGCGTTTCCGTGCCGCGCCGACTTCGTTCGGGTCGAAAGCTGAATTCCCTTCTCCCCCCGGGAGAAGGATGTTTGCGTCAGAATGCATTGATCAAGGGATTGCCAGCCTCAGCGTCCCCAGGTCGATCGGCGGCGCGTCGGGGGCGGCGTCCTGGGGCGGCACCTTGAACGGGTGATTGAACAGTCGGCCGGGGCTGTCCTCGTTGCGGTTGAACCGGACGTCCAGCCGATAATCGCCCGGGGGCACGTCGTCGATCCGGAACTTGCCGTCGCGGTCCACGGAGGCCGTCAGATAGGGGGCCGCCGGGTCTTGCTCCTGGAACTGGGCGTTGACCAGCGCGAAGTTCCAGCGGACCTTGCCCGAGAACCCCTCGGCCGGTTGCAGCGAGCCGACGACCGCGCGGCCGGTCCCGCCGAGGTCCAGATGCAGGGTCTTACCGGCGGGGAACTCCACCGGGACCTTGCACGACGAGGTCACCTCCGTGGCGCCGTCGTCGACCATCAGCGTGATCCGGCGGCCGATCCCGCCGCGGCCGGGGACCAAGCGCTCGAAGACGTAACGCCCGCCCGCCCCGGTAGTCGTGTCGTAGGTGGTGAAGATGCTTGGGACGTTCGGCCCGTACGAGTGCGGGCGCGGGACGTTGATCGTCAGCGGGGCGTTCGCGACCGGCTTTGGCCCGACCCGGAAGACGCCCTCGACCCGCGACCAGGGCTCCAGTTGGATGGCCTTCGATGGGTCCCATGCGGGCGTCGACTTGATGTGCGCGAAGCCCGACGGATGCGTGATGACGAGCTGGAAATCGGTGACCTGCGCCGGGAACGCGAAGCGGCCGGCGTCGTCGGTCGTCGTCCGCGCGCTGTAGGTCGACCCATCGTCGATGTCGCCGTTCTTGATGTTGATCTGCGATCCGGCGATCCCCAGCGCCAGCCGGGCACCGGCGGCGGGGAGGCCGTCGGGCGTCGTCACCTTCGCGCTGACGTTCGTCCCGCGCTTCAGCTCGAAGTCGATCGAGACGTCTCCCTCGGTGCTCTTGATCTCGCGCGAGACGGCGGCTTCATAACCGTCGGCCTCGATCCGGATCAGGTGCGCCAGGTAGCCGCGACGCGCTCGGAACTGGAAGCGCCCGTCCTTGGCCGTGAAGCTCTCGCCCCGGGCCCAGTTCATGTGATCGGACGTCGATCGGATGCCAGGGACGACGTGGAACGCCTTGATGGGCTCCTTCGTCGCGGCGTCGACGACCTTGCCGGTCACGACGAGCGGATCGGGGAGCCGGAAGACGTACTCCTCCTCGCGGGCGATCAGGGGTTGTTCCACCAGTTGCATTCCGACGGGCGGGCTGATATCGGCCTTGAATTCGTCGAGCGGAGCCTCGTGCCAGACCCAGAGCCCGTTCTCGTCGGCGTACTGGCCGACCTGATCAAATTCGAAGTATCTAAAGGGGCCGCGCCACCGCTGGAAGAAGATGCGGGCCTTGGGGATCGGTTCGCCTCGCGCATCCAGGACGCGGACGCGCACGGTCCCGCCTGGCTTCATCTGGAAGTCGACCGGCCCCATGCCCGGCTCGACGTTGAGTTCCTTCATGTCCGTCGCCTTGCCCGTCGCCGAGACGACGATCCGGGTGGATCGCGGCTCGCAGCCGACCAGCTTGTACGAGCCGTCCG
>CALCIC010000727.1 GCA_937907405.1 uncultured Isosphaeraceae bacterium
CACCACGCCCGCCGCGACGAACGAAGCGGCCCCGGCCCCGGCCGCGGCCAAGCCGGCCGCGGTGAAGCCGGTCGAGGAAACGCCGGCGCCCGCCGCCCCCGCGAACGTCCAGCCCGAGACGGAGGATGACGCCACGCCTCCGCCGCCGCCGACCCCGGCCGACGCCCTCAAGGCCGTGACCCCGGCTCCGGTCCCTGAAACGATCACGCCCTGATCGAGGCGGCGCGACGCCCGCCGCGCACCAGCTTCGAGGTTCCATCCGTCGAGGATCCTTTGCGATCCTCGGCGGATTTTTTTTGTCAACGGCCGATCCTCGGGGTGAAATGGCTCCATTCCCACACCCCATTTGAGAGACCCTCGACCATGAAGACCTCGCTCGTCGTCGCATTCGCCTTCGCTCTCGTCTCCGCATCGGACGAGGCGATCAACCACCTGGCCGGTTCCAGCCTCCCTGGTTTCTCCGGAGACGGCGGCCCAGCCTCCCGGGCGGTCTTGAACCAGCCGTTCGACCTGATCTACAGCGCCGGCGGAGACCTGTACATCTCCGACACCGGCAACCACCGGGTGCGTCGGATCGACGCCGAGACCGGCGCAATCTCGACCGTCGCGGGGAGTGGCGAGAAAGGGTTCTCGGGCGACGGCGGTCCGGCGACCTCGGCCCGGTTGGACGAGCCCTACGGCCTGGCTCTTGACGCGTCCGCCAACCTGTTCATCGTCGACCGGCTCAACCGCCGAATTCGCCGCGTCGACGCCGGGACCCACGCGATCTCGACCGTGGCCGGCGACGGATCGACCACCAGCTCGGGCGACGGCGGTCCAGGCGAGAAGGCCGGGATCGTCGAGCCCAACGACGTGGCGCTCGATGGTCGCGGCCGGCTGTTCATCGCCGACGTCGCCGGCCACCGCGTCCGCGCGCTCGACCTCGCCACGGGGATCATCACGACATTCGCCGGCGACGGTCGCGGCCGTCACGCAGGCGACGGCGGTCCCGCGAAAGACGCCTCCTTGAACGGCCCCCGAGCTTTGCGCGTCCTCCCCGACGGCGTCGTACTGATCCTTGAGCGCAACGGCAACACGCTGCGGTCGGTCGCCGTCGATGGGACGATCACGACCATCGCCGGCAACGGCCGAAAAGGGTACACGGGCGACGGAGGGCCCGCGAAGGACGCCTCGTTCAACGGCCCCAAGGAACTCGACGTCGACGCGCGCGGCGACGTCCTGATCGTCGACACCGAGAACAACGCCGTGCGCCGGATCGACGCGAAGACCGGCGTCGTCACGACCGCCGCGAAGGGGCTCGCCCGCCCCCACGGCGTCGCTTTCGCCCCCGACGGCGCCTCGTTCGTGATCGGCGACACCAACCACCACCAGGTCCGCCGCGTCCGCTCGAAGCCCTGAACCCCGCCACGCTCCATGCTTGCGGCGGCCCCCGTCAGGGGATAGCCTCACATCCTGACCTGGGGCTGTCGCGAACCGATCCGGGGGGCTCGAAATGCGGACGTCGAGATGGGCGATCTTTGGACTGTTGCTGGCTCTGACTCCTCTCGCCGCCCGAGCCGAGGAGCCTTCGAGGCTGCCGGGGACCTCGCCGCTGACCCTCGAAGGCGACGTCGCCGCGACGCTCGTCGACGGCGTCGATCGGTTCTTGCTGCGGAAGACGGCCGAGTCGGTCGCGGGCCGGGCGAGGTACTGGAAGCGCGACTACTCGTCGCGCGCGGCCTATGAGAAGTCGGTCGAGCCGAACCGCAAGCGACTCGCCCACATCCTCGGCGTCCGCGACCCCCGCGTGCCGTTCGACGCGCCCGAGCTGGTGGGCACGACGGCGAGCCCGGCGCTCGTCGGCAAGGGGCCGAATTACGAGGTCTTCGCGATCCGCTGGCCGGCGTTCGGCGACGTCCACGGCGAGGGGCTGCTGCTGGTCCCGACCGGCCGACCCAAGGTCGCCGACGTGGTCGCGATCCCCGACGCCGATCAAACCCCCGAGCAGATCGTCGGCCTCGCGCCGGGCGTTGCGGCCGAATCGCAGTACGCGCGGCGGCTGGCTGAGAGCGGTTGCCGGGTGATCGTGCCCACGCTCATCGACCGGCGGCTTGAAAGCCGCAACGGCCGGGTGAAGCTCACGACCCGGGAGTTCCTCTACCGGCCGGCCTTCGAGCTGGGCCGGCACCTGATCGGCTATGAAGTCCAGAAGGTGCTCGCGGCCGTCGACTGGTTCGCCAGGGACGCCAAGGGGGGCGACCCCAAGATCGGCGTCTTCGGCTGGGGCGAGGGCGGGATGCTCGCGTTCTACTCCGGGGCGCTCGATACGAGGATCGACGCCGTAGGGGTCAGCGGCTACTTCGGGCCTCGCGAGGGCCTCTGGCAAGAGCCGATCGACCGCAACGTCTTCGGCCTGCTCGAACAGTTCGGCGACGCCGAGATCGCCAGCCTCATCGCCCCCCGGACGCTCAAAGCCGACACCGCCAAGGGGCCCGAAGTCGTCGTCGAGCCCGGAAACGGCGGCGGCCCCGGCCGGATCACGACCCCTGTCCTGCGAGCCGCGCTCGACGAGTTCTGGCGGTACGGCTCGATCGTAGCCGATCTGGAGCGGCATCCGAACAACGGCGGGCTGATGGCGGAGGCCGACCTCCCGCCGGGGTCGTCGGATTTGGTGCAGGTCGAGGTCAAAGCCCTCGACTCGTCGGCCAAGCCGTCGGACGACGACGAAGCTCCCAAGGCGACCGCCCCCCTTCCCGACGCCGAAGCCCGCCAGGCGCGGCAGGTCCACGAAATCGATCGGCACAACCAGAGACTGCTGGTCGAGAGCGCCTACGTCCGTCAGGAGTATTTCAAAGGGCTCGACACGTCGTCGCTCGATGCGTTCAAGAAGACGATCGAGCCTTATCGAACGGCGTTTCGCGACGACGTGGTCGGCCGGTTC
>CALCIC010000728.1 GCA_937907405.1 uncultured Isosphaeraceae bacterium
CTCCCTCGATGGGTCCGTGCTCGATCGTCCTTTTCTTTCATCGGCTCGATCCTCGCCGTTCCATGCGTCTTTTCCCAGGGCTTCGGCCCCGTCGGCGCGGACCCCCGTCTTGCGACCTTCCGTCCCGTCGAGTTAGATGGTGATCGGCATGGTTCGACTGACGGCCACCGAATTCCGGCACAAGGATACGACATGGCGCCCAGCCCCGTTTCAAGCGACTTGAAGATCACGAGCGTCGAGGCGATCTATCTGCGCCTTCCCCAGGTGAAGGAGCAATGCGACAGCGGACAGGACGCGCTGATCGTCAAGATCACGACCGACGCGGGAATCGTCGGCTATGGCGAGGTCGACTCCAACCCGATGGCCGCCAAGGGCTGCATCGAGGGACCGTTCTCGCACACCGCGACGACCGGCCTGGGCCACGTCCTGATCGGCGAGGACCCGCTGCGCACCGAGTATCTCTGGCAGAAGATGTACCGGGCCAACATCTACGGCGGCCGGCGCGGGATCGCCGTCCATGCGATGAGCGGCATCGACCTGGCCCTCTGGGACATCAAGGGCAAGGCGCTCGGCCTGCCGATCTGGCGGCTGCTCGGGGGCGGGTTCCGTCAAGAGCTGCGGCCCTACGCCAGCACCCTGTTCGGAGCGACCCCCGCCGAGACCGGCGACCGCGCCCGGCGGTTCGCCGACCAGGGCTTCACGGCGGTGAAGTTCGGCTGGGACCCGATGGGCAAGGACGCCGAGACCGACGTCGCGCTGGTCCGCGAGGCCCGCGCCGGGCTTGGCGACAGGCTCGACCTGATGATCGACGCCGGCCTCGTCTACGACGCCAAGACCGCCATTCAGCGCGCCCGGGCGTTCGAGCAGTACAACCCGTTCTGGTTCGAGGAGCCCCTCCTCCCCGACGATTACGAAGGTTACGCCAAGCTCTCGGCGGCCACCTCGCTGCGGATCGCGGCCGGCGAGGAGGAGAGCGAGCGGAAGTCGTTCCTCCAGCTCATGGACCAGGGTAAGATCGACGTCGTCCAGATCGACCTCACCCGCTGCGGGGGCTTCACCGAGGCGGTGAAGATCGCCTCGCTCGCCGCCGACCGCGGCCTGCCGGTCGTCAACCACGGATTCACAACCTATTTGAACGTCGCCGCCGCGCTCCACTTCCTGGCGAGCGTCCCCAACACGCTGGGCCTCCTGGAATTCGTCGTCGAGGAAGGGACCACCCTCCGGCACTCGATCAGCGAGCCCATCCGTTCGAAAGACGGCATGGTCCGCGTCCCCGACTCCCCCGGCCTCGGCCTGGAACTCAAGGAAAAAGACATCGAACGCTTCCGCGTCGGTTGATTCCAATACCAGCCCGAAGCGCAAGCGAGTGAATTCCTCCGAATTCCAGCCCGAAGCGCAAGCGAGTGAATTCTCCGAATACAGGCCCGATGCGCGAGGTTTGTTGTAGCGCATTTCGCACTGGCTGACACGCGAATCCCTTCTCCTCCCGGGAGCGGGGGGAACCCCACTTGCGGGGTCGGGCCGGAACGGCCGGATGAGGGTCGAGGGATTTCGAGGTCGATCTCGTGAGAATCCAAATCCGTGATTGCTCCGACGACCCACATCCGCCCTTCGGGCGCCTTCTCCCGGGGGGAGAAGGGAATCTGGGCCTCGACCCTTGCGCGGTCAAAACGTGAACCGCGCAACATCAAAACTCGCGAGTCGGGATTATACTTCAAACCCTGGACGTCCCAGCGAAAGGCCCCCGGCATGCCCAACGCCCAGCAGATCATCGACGCCCTCCAACTCCAGCCCCACCCGATCGAGGGGGGCTGGTTTCGCGAGACCTATCGATCGCATGATACGCTCCCGGGCTCGGTCCTCCCCGAGGGATACCAGGGGAAGGGCGAGCGGTCGCTGGGCACGGCGATCTATTACCTGCTGACGTCCGAGACGTTCTCCGAGATGCACCGCCTACCGACCGAGGAGGTCTTCCACTGCTATCTGGGCGGCCCGGCGCGGATGCTCCAGATCCTACCAGACGGAACGCATCACGAACACCTGATCGGCGCCGACGTCCTCGCCGGCCAGCGGCCGCAACTGGTCGTCCCCCCCGGC
Source organism: uncultured Isosphaeraceae bacterium (assembly GCA_937907405.1). Lineage (GTDB taxonomy): Bacteria > Planctomycetota > Planctomycetia > Isosphaerales > Isosphaeraceae > Paludisphaera. The sequence continues at coordinate 2,098 of CALCIC010000728.1, forward strand.
GTCTGGCAGGGGACGTTCCTTGAGCCCGGCGTCGAATTCATCCTCCTCGGCGCCACCATGGCCCCCGGCTTCGATTACGCTGATTACGAGCAAGGCGCCCGCGCCGACCTGATCGCCCAATACCCGAAGGCGGCGGAGTTGATCAAGAAGTTGACGCGGGCTTGAGTCTCAATTCGTGGCAGGGGACCGCGCCCCCGGAAACTCGGGAGGGGCGACCGGCGTCCTCGAACATCAGAGCAACGAGCGAAGCGAGTTCAAGCCGAGCGCGCCGGGTTCGGCTCCCGCTCGAACGCCAGCTCAAGCTGCCGCCAACCCCGGAGGCCGTGCGCCTGATCGACGCGGCCGGGGATGACCGTTTCGCTCTCATTCCGGCGCCCCAGCCAGTACGACGGGCGGAAGACCGACAGCGCCGCCGACAGCTCGTCGGGGGCGAGGAACAGGATGTAGAGCGCGGTCATCTGCTCGCCGAACAAGGGGACGTTGACGATCGGCCAGATGCCCGCGTGCAGCGCGACGCCTAGCAGCGCGATCCAGCGGCGGGTGGGGCGGAACCAAAGGAGGAACACGAGCGCGAATTCGATGAAGAGCGCGGCGTGCGCCATGAAGTTGATGACCATCGTGTGGGCCGCCAGCCATTCGAGGTTGAGTTGCCCGACCTCATGGTTGTACAGGATCGGATGCAGGGCCGAGCCGTTCGCCCACATCTTGCCGCCCGACTTCAGGTAGGCGGTGACGAAGTAGATCAGGCACAATTGAAGCTGCATCAGCCGCTGCGCCCAGGGGAGGATCAGGGGCTCGGCGAGCGTCCCCCGGGCGCGGGCGGCCCGTCGGGCGTCGAGCGAGTACGCCGCGCCGCAAGGGGCGAGCATCAGATAGAACGTGGTGATCATCATCACCTGGTCGGGGCCGCAGTTCGTCAGAAGATTGCGATTGTAGAACGACAGCATCCCGACCCAGAGAAAGACGCTGACGATCCGGGTCCGCCAACCCAACGTGAACAGGACGGCCGTTCCGGCGACGACCGCAAGTCCCACGCGAACCGAGAACGGGTCCTGGTAGTACGTGAAAAAGCTGGGCCGCAACGGGCCGGCGGTGACGACCGCCTC